>DATDMX010000289.1:0-5332 GCA_036518575.1 Geobacteraceae bacterium
GGTATCCAGCCCGATGGTCGTTGCTGCCCCTGTTGAGCTCTTGAACAGAAATCGGTTGGTATCCGTAACAGCCGCACGGTCCGCCCAGATGAAAGTTTCACGAAAGTGGAGAAAGATGAAGGGTGCGAGTTCGCGCCGGTACTGCAGGGCCGCCAGGACATAATCGGCGACGAGAACCTTATTGAACATTGTGCCGGGATAATCGGGGCGGCAGAGGTCATCCGATTCGCCGGGAAAAGGTCCGCCGCCGATCGTAATGGCATTGTAGCGGTCGGCACTTTTCTGGGGCGTTACTCCGCCGTGGAGGCTGAAGAGAACCCGGTTCTTTTCCGACAGTCCGGGAATCCCGCCAGCTCCCATGATATAGCCGTTGGCCTGCACATAATCGCGGGTATTCGCGCTGGTGAAGACCGCATCGGGGATTGTGCCGAAATTCGCCCACTTGTCACGGTACATGTAATCGAGGTCGAATCCGGCAGCCATCCCTGTATGGGGCAGTTCCAGGAGATTCCGGCGCATCCCGTCATAACGGCCCCGCAGTTTCACGCCGTACAACATGGTGTCGGGCGGCAGCACCAGATTCGGCCCCGTGTCGCTTGTCCGGTCGGCATAAAAGTACCCGACCTTGCCGAGCAGTTGGAGCCTCAGGTCGTTGTCGACTTGGAAGGGAGCCACTTTGTAGCGGAGTCCGGGGCCCACCGAGGCTATCAGAGTCCCCCAAACCGCGTCGGACGACCTGATCTCCCGGTTGTTAACCACTTCCCTCTGGCCACCCGGAAGCGTGTGATTCTCGAAACGTGTGACGAGCTCAAGGTCCCCGATGCTTTTGTCATATTCCAGGTCATTAACGAAGATGCTTATAATGTTTCGTGTCCTGGAGTTCTCCCACTGCCGCCTCAGATAGAAAGTGCCTAAGGGAGTGCCGGAGGTTTCTCCCTGTTTAGGAGTATAGAATTCTCCCCCCAAAAACAGAGCAGTCACGCGACCACGGTCGTAGGCCGGGATGTCAACCGGATTGCCCATGAAGACAAAGTGTGCTGGCTCACCGGCCAATGGCGTGTGATAATGAACAGTTTCGTCAGAGGCCGCCCCCTCCCTTTCTGCCCGGGGAGCAGACGCCTCTGCCTTTTGGGCGGCAATGGCAATTCCGTCGTTCATCCCGGAGCACCAGATAGATGCGGCAAGAATAAGGGATACGGCAAAAGTCCACCCACTGTGCGCTATCCATCCCCACATAATCAGTTCTTCCTTACCCAGCTTCGCCTCACAATGGTCGAGTGTGGCGATCAGTGACGATCACATCCCCATGTTTCAACCAAAAGGAGTGCGTTATGTAAATTGTACGGTGGTGATATCTTCATTCAAGCGAGAAGCTGTCTGGCCATGTCGGTTCCCCAGCCCTTGCCACCTTTGCCCCGAAACAACAACCACATTCCCACGCGAAACGTTTGACATCACCGGCAGCCGGAACTACCATAATGGCTGCTGCTTCCCGCAAGGAGAGCCCACCCACCACCAAGGAGCACCCACATGAAAATCCGCGCCATGGTCACCGTCAGCGGCCTCGTCCAGGGGGTCAATTTCCGCTTTCATACGCAGCAGACAGCCCACAGGCTCAACGTGAACGGCTGGGTGCGCAACCTGCCCGACGGTCGTGTGGAGGGGTGTTTCGAGGGGGAAGAAAGAGATGTGAAGGACCTCGTCGACTGGTGCCGACGAGGTCCTGACTGGGCGAGGGTGGATGATATTGAGGTGACGTCGGAGGACTACCGGGGGGAGTTTAACGATTTCATCGTGAAACGGTGACGTCGGGACTTTATCGCACCTTGAACCCCGAAATTTCTTTCTGCAGTGCTTCAATCTGCGCCAGAAGCGCCGTAACCACCCCTTCCATGAGCTGGCTCGCCTCCGTGGTCATACCGGTGGACGACCTGATGTTCTCTACGGCAGCCACGATGCGACCGCTGCTCCCCGTCTGCACCGTGCACGCGGTGCGAATGTTTTCCACCATGGCGGTGACATCCTCGCTGGAGCGGACGATCCTCTTCCCGGTGGTACTCTGTTCGCGGGTGGAGACGAGCACCCGACCGGAAAGCTCACTCATCGTCTCGACGGCAGCAATGATGAGCTCGCTGCTGTGCCCCTGGTCACGGGTCGCGTTGGCGATCTGGCGCACCATCTCCGCCACCCGTTCCATGGATTTGCGCATTTCCTGGCTCCGCTCCGCCTGCTCCACGGTGGTGCGGGCGATCTCGTCCACCTGGGCGGCAGCCTGCTGAACACTTTCCACGATCTTGTTGAGTGCTGCGCCCGAGCGCTGCGAAAGCTTCTCGCCTTCGGCCACGCGCTGATCCGACAGGGTTATCGCCTTGACGGCCCGGCCCGTTTCTTCCTGTACGCCGGCGATGATGCCGGCGATCTCCTTCGTCGACACGCTCGTTCTCTTGGCTAGGCCCTTGATTTCATCGGCCACCACCGCGAACCCCTTGCCGTGTTCTCCTGCCTGGGCGGCGATGATAGAGGCGTTGAGCGCGAGAAGATTGGTCTGCTCCGCCAGCTCGGCTATCACCTGGAGGATCTTGTCGATGTCGGCGGCCCGGACCGAGAGGTTCTCGATCGCCTCGAACGAAATGCGGGAGGAGCGGCGGATCTCGCCGATGCCGGAGATGGTGGCCTCCACGGTTTCCCGGCCCATCTCCGCGTCCTGGCGCACGGTCTCGGAGATGGCGGCAGTCTGGCGGGCGTTCTTCTCTACCTGCTTGATGGAGAGGTCCATGTCGGCCACCAGGCTCGCGGTGGAAAGTGAGTCCTCCATGAGGCTGTTCACGCCGGCGCCGATCTGTTTTTCTGCGGCTGCGAGCTCGACGATGGAGGCACTCACCTCCCCCACCGCCTCAGCCAGGGCTTCCACGTGGGTCGTCACCTCGGCGATGCTGGCGGACATCTCCTGGATGGAGCAGACGTTGTCCTCGCTCAGTTGCGCCAGGTTTTCCACGGCCCCCGCCACGTCGTTCACCGACCCGGTGATCTCGTTCACCGCGGTGATGGCGCCGGTGACCCCTTCGGACTGGATCCGGGCGGCACTGCTTCCCCGCTGGGAGGCGTCCCTCACGTCGTCGGAAATGCTTCGCAGCGCCGTCGTGGAGCCGAGAACCTTCTGCACCATGCCGGACAGTTTCTCCAGCATGGTGTTGAAGTTGTAATTGAGCATGCCGATCTCGTCGCTGGAGGTGACGTCCACCTTCACCGACAGGTCCCCCTCGGCACTGCGGTCCATGGCCGCGGCGAGAATCCTCACCCGATGGAGGACCTTGCGCGCCGCAAGCATGGCGAAGACGGCGGCCGATGCTGCGGCCCCGAGCAATGAGACTGCTCCGACGACAAATGCGTAGAGTGCAATGCCCGGGGTTTCTCCGGCGAGGGCACCGATGCGTACCGCGCATGCCACGCCGATGATTCCCAGCACGATCCCCGCGAGGAGGAAAATGCGAATAAGTCGCGACCCGAGGCCCAGATTTCGTGCCATCGATTACCCCTTCTCCTCGGCCTTGAACCAGAGATCGAACCAGCTGCGATGATCCTTGGAGGCAAGTATCTGTAGGTCCTTGGGACCAAGCCACACGCCGCCGCAGCCGGGACACTTGTCGAGAGGAACACCCCGGAAGGTCATGGCCTGGATGGCATCGCCGCACTTGGGACAGCGGTTGTGACACATCTCCCGGATGAGCTTTTCACGCGCATCCTCGCGCATCTTATCGATCTTTTCCTTTTCCTCTTTGTAGATGTACTGACTCTCCAGCGCCTTTTCCCGTTCTTTCCAGATGTCTGACATGGCGACCTCCTGTCGATGGTGAATGGCTGCACGCAGAGGAACTTCTATTCAATTGTAGGCCGGCCCGGCCCGAATGCAAACACCGCAGGGGCTTAGCCGATCTCTTTCAGGGCGGCGAGGGTCTTCTCCATCTCCTCACGGGTGCCGATGCTGATGCGCAGACCGTGACAGAGGAGCGGGTCGCGCAGGTGGCGCACAAGAATCTTGCGGTCGAACAGCCCCTGGTAGACCCGCTCGCCGTCACGGTCGGGGGGAGCTGCAAACACAAAGTTGGCCTGGGAGGGAATAACCTCGTAGCCAATCTCCTGGAGGCGTTCGGCAAACCACGCGCGGGTCGCGCGGATTTTCGCCGTGCAGGAGGCGAAATACTCCTGGTCCGTGAGGGACGCCAGGGCGGCGGCCTGGGCGAGCTTATCGAGATTGTAGTGATCGCGGATCTTGTCGAGGGCGGCGATCACTTCCGGCCGGGCCACGGCGAGCCCCAGCCGCATCCCCGCAAGGGAGTAGCTCTTGGAGAGGGTGCGGGTGACCACCACGTTGTCATGCTCGTGGACGAGCCTCAGGGCGTTGTCGTCGGCAAAGTCGGCATAGGCTTCGTCAACCACGAGCATGCCCCGCACCCGGGAAGCGAGCTCGGCGATGAACGACACGGGGAACGAGAAGCCAAGGGGGGAGTTGGGCGAGGTGAGAAAGAAGAGTTTCCCCTCGTAGCAGTCGGGCAGGTCAGCGATCTCGAAGCTCTTTGTCAGGCCGAAACGCCGCACGTTGGCCCCCTGGATGTCGGCGAGCGTCTCGTAATAGGAGTAGGAGGGGTGGATGTAGGCCAGCTCCTCCCCCTCGCCGACAAAGGCCCGGATCAGGTTATTGAGGACCTCGTCGGAGCCGTTGGCCATGATGATCCATTCCGGGGGAAAGCCGTAGAGGGCTCCCGCCTGCTCGCGGCAAAGCCGGCTCGACGGGTCGGGGTACTTGCGCAGCCCCTCTCCCGTCAGCGCCCGGATCGCTTCCAGCACCTTCGGCGAGGGGGGATAGGGATTTTCGTTGGTGTTGAGCTTGATGTACGCCGCTTCTTCGGCCGGCTGGTAGCCGGGCACGTAGGCGGCCATTTCGGCGATGTTCTTGCGTAACGGGATCATAACTCCTCCGGAAAGTCTCGAAATGCTTCACCTGTGAGTGTTAGCGCAGAATCTGCGCCTCTGCAACCCATTTGTTGTTTCAAACGTGGATAGGCCAGGATTTTTCCAGCCCCTCGGGGTAAAAGTTCTCCCGCGTACGGTTGAAATAGCCGTACTGGATGCGCGGGAAGGCCTCCTTCACTCGTTCCATCATCCGGTACATCCCCATCCCCCTGCCAGCTACCCCCATGCGCCGGTTGTAGAAGTCGGGGTCAATGGAGAGGTTGCGCAGCTGGATCATGTCGATACCGGTCTCACCGATGAACCGGAGGAGCTCCTCCACCTCGTCGGGGTGGTCGGTAAGGCCGGGGGAGACGAGATAGTT
>DATDMX010000290.1:0-2881 GCA_036518575.1 Geobacteraceae bacterium
AGGTAGACGTTGCGGGTCCTGATCTCCTCGATGACAGCGGGAGAATAGCCGAGCTCCCCGCAGTAGGCGAGAATCCGGCCGAACTCCTCGATGAACATGCGGAAGATGTTGTAGCCGCCGGTGTTCCCGGCGCGAAAACGCACGAGCGGTTCCCTGACGATGTGATTCCTGGCGCGTCTGATGACGCCGACGAGCGGGTAACAGTGGGCAAAGCCGGTACCCACGTGGGCGAGTCCGCTGTCGAGATGCGCCAGGAAGTCGGCCCGACGAACACAGATTGACGACACGAACGTAAGCCACGAAGCGATGCTGAGGAGCATCTCGTCGGCATCGGCACAGGCGAAGTGACGGATGGTTTCCCCCGAACACCTCGTCATCTCCCGGTCGTATGTGGCGGCGTTCACGTAAATGCAGCCGTACCCCTCCTCCAAGAGGGGAAACAGACGCTCCAGCGCCCCTGCCTCCAGGTGGTCGTCGTCCCCCATGAGCCAGCAGTAATCGCCATGGGCCTCCTCCACTACCTTCAGAATGTTGCGGTCAAAGCCCTGGTTTTCCGGCCAGCGGAAGTAACGGATGGCAGGAAAGCGCCCTTTGAACTCCTCCACCAGCTGCGGCGTAGCGTCAGTGGAAGCGTTGTCGCAAATAACGATTTCCAGCCCCTCCCGGGCCTGGCTGACGATACTCTCCAGTGTTTCCCGCAGCAGGCCCACCCGGTTGTAGGTGGGGATGCAGATCGAAAGCCTAAAGCCCATGTATGCAACCTTTCTCGCTGCTATCGACAGGTGAAGACGTGGAGCCATGCCAGGCCGCCCGGCAGCGCCGCCAGACGAAAACGGCAGCGGGGAGCCCAAAGAGCATGGTCACGGCCAGAAATCCCGCCACTATCCCGAAGGACCCGTAGTTCTTTCCCAGATACCAGGTCGCAGTCCCTTGAAGAAGCGCCCCGATGAGCGACACCACCAGAAAAGGCTCCCTCTTGTGCGCCCGGAGATAGATCGCAAGACCGCTTATCACTACATTGATGCACACCGCAGCCAGGAGGATCGCCACCTGGCCGGCGGGAATGAAGCGCTGCCCGAGGGGGTGCCAGGTCTGGAGCCCCTTGATGAGAGCCCAGCCTGCCGCGGCCCCGACCGCCGCAAAAGTCGTGGCTTGACCGAGGACGCGAAAGAATAGCTGATCCAGCTGGCGCCAATCCCGCACAGCCACGAGCTTGCCGAAATCGGGGCTCTTGGTGCTGAGCCACGCAATGGCGGCGGCGAAGAGGGCGTTGGAAGCCGTCAGCGTGATGCCCATCTGCCCCGCCACAACGGGCCCCTGGTAGCGGAAAAGGACGGGGGTGAAGAGCTGGAAGATGAAATAGCCCGAAACCCAGGAGAGGGCGATCTTCCACTGCATCGGCCATACTTCCCGCCACCAGCCGATGCCGTCACTACCCGAGCCTCTCTTGCCCAAGCCGCGTCGCAGGAGGTCCGGTTTCTTGCGCAGGAGATACCCCCATGAGACGACGGCATTCCCCCAAGAAACGGCGCAGGCGGCATAGAGCCCCCCCTGGAGGAGGAATATCGCCCAGCAGGCGCAGTTACCGGCGACAGCGCCGAGGCATTCCCGCTGATTGACGGAAGCGACATCACCGCTGCCCATGATGACGGCCATGAACGGCACCGCGAGGAGATTGGCAGCTGTCCCTGCAACGGCGACCATCCAGGGGAGCCGCCAAGCAAAGCCGACCCCGCCTTCATGCCCTTGGCCGAGAAAGGCGAGCCCGCAGGGGATGAGGACGGCAACGAGAAGGGTGGCAGCCACAAAAAACCAGGTTACCGATTTGCCGAGGAGTGAGGTGAAACGGCCAAGGTTCACCGGGTCCCCTTCCACGCGCCCCCCCTCGCCCCAGCGAAGCCCCACGAATTCGTGGCTTGCAAACTGGGCGATGACGAACATGAGCCCCAGCTCGAAGAATACCTGAAGCGCCAGGAGGCTGCTGAAGGTGTAGTAAAACCCCTGCTCCACCTGGGAGAGCCGTGAGGCCACGAAAAGAATGGTGACCGGCCCGGCCGCAAGCCCCCAGACGCGCGTCAGCACCCCGAAGCCGATGGCCCGGTTCACCCCCAGGCGGTGCAATTTCCGCGAGAGTCCTTCCACCCTTACGTCAACTCCTGAAATAATCCGTTCACGCTCTCAACCGCATGCGCACTTGCCGCCACATTGTTTTCAGCATGATCTCCCCCACCCCCGCGATTCCATGCTCGGCCACGGCCGCGACGGCAGTTTCCCGCAGAAAGGCCCCGAGCCCTTGCGCGGCACGATTTCTCTCCCCGCCTTTTCTGAGGAGGCAGCACACTGCCTTGGCAGCCCAGGCACCGTAGAGGTATTCCCTTACTTCGGCATGAACGACATCGAGTCCCTTGCTGCTGGCAAGATTCTTCATGGACGCCAGAGAAAAAACATTGATATGCTCGTTTATCCCGGGCTTACCACGGAGAAAGAGCACGACTTCATAGGGGACTTCCACGTAGATGAGACCATTCTCGCTCAGACTGCCGGTGAGAAACTCCAGAGTGCCCGCCGGGTCGACGAGGTGCTCGAGGACGTGGGCACACACAATCAGGTCATAGGGGTGACGTCGGCCAACATCCGCGATCTTCGTCACGCCCGCCACGGGAGTAGTGCAGGAAGGATCGATAACAAACCTTTCTGCCATCGTGAATGCGGAAATATTGTTGCCATCGTCACCGCCGAAATCGAGCACCCTCCCAATCCGCTTCACATCGGCGTGCGATGAGACGATGTCATACACCATAAGGGGCCTGTCAGCCCTTGCCCGGGCAAGATTGGCTTCCTCATGGGCAGAGTAGACCTTCCAGGCGGGTTCATAGCTGCG
>DATDMX010000291.1:0-5712 GCA_036518575.1 Geobacteraceae bacterium
GGCCAGGGGAAGCCCCAGATAGGCGATCTCTTCAATGCCTGGGACTGCTTCGTCCCCCTCTTCCTCTTCGTCCTCATCAACATCATCGTCGCCATTGTCCTGCACAGCGTGCCGTTCTTCGGCAGCCTTGCCACCATTGCCCTGGGCTTCGTCGTCCTTCCGGGGGCCTTCCTCATCGTCGACAGGGGGGCGCAGCCCCTGGAGGCCTACAAGTGGTGCATCGAAACCATCCAGGCGGATTTCGTCACCTGGCTCGTGGCATACCTCGTGGGGAACGTCATTACCTTTGCCGGCTTCCTGGCCCTTGTCGTCGGCGTTCTCTTCACCGCCCCACTTGGCCAGCTCATCATCATCCAGCAGTACGAGCGGGCTAAACCTGGTGCCGCAACGGGCAGGTGAACCTCAACAGCCTGTCAAACCGCCCACGCAGGCAGCATCGCTAGCTTCTGTTTGACATCGCCCCGCGGGTAATGTATACACAAGTCTCCGCACTTGTATCAGGCATATCCGGAAAGCCCCTCCTGCACGTCCGTTTCCCGAAGCGCCCAATACCGCGACAATCGATACCATCTACCGTGCCACCGCCGGCAACAGGCGGTCGTGCACCATTTTATCGTGAAAGAGAACAGCCATGATCAACCTGAAACCCGAAGTCGTCGCCCCGCTCGAGCGTGTGCTCGGCTCCGTTGAAATGCTCCTTCCCCGGACCGTGAAGCCCGTGGACTGGTCCACGTGCTATGCCGCCAACTGGCGCCGCCATTCCTTTTCCGGCTACCTCGAACCGGTGAAGGTGACGGATACCACTACCCTGGACGAGCTCCTCGGGGTGGAGGAGCAGAAAGCGGTGATGCTCAGCAACACCCGGCAGTTCCTGGCCGGGCTGCCGGCCAACAACGCCCTTCTCTGGGGGTCGCGCGGCACCGGCAAGTCGTCCCTCGTGAAGGCGCTCCTGAACGAGTTCGCCGGGAACGGCCTGCGGGTCATCCAGATCGAGAAGGAGGACCTGATCTACCTGTCGGAAATCTTCAACGCAGTGGAGAACCAGCCCTACCGCTTCATCCTCCTCTGTGACGACCTGACCTTCGAGGTGGGAGAGCTTTCCTACAAGATGCTGAAGAGTGCATTGGACGGTTCGGTCTACTCGCCGCCGGAGAACGTCCTCATCTACGTGACGTCCAACCGGCGCCACCTTCTTCCCGAGTACGAGTCCGACCACATCGGCGGGAAATTCGTGCGGGGCGAGTTGCAGCAGAGCGAAGCCCTTGAGGAAAAGGTTTCCCTCTCCGACCGCTTCGGGCTCTGGGTCGCTTTTTATGCCTTCTCGCAGGAGCGCTACCTTGAGGCCGTGCGTCTGGCCGTGACGCGCGAGGCGCGGGAGCGGAAGGTGGAAATCCCCTACACGCCGGAACTGGAGAGCGAAGCGATCAAATGGTCGCAGGAAAAGACGAAGCGCTGCGGCCGCACTGCCTACCAGTTCTCCAAGAACTACGTCGGCCGGTATCTTCTCCCCGCCCACGGGATGTGAAACGGAAAACTTCCGGCCAGCACTAAAAAAGGGGATCGACAGCACGTCGGTCCCCTTTTTTGTTGTCCCTGCGACGCAAGCTGCCTTACGCGTGCGCCACCCTCATCTTCTCCGCGACCTGCCGGTCGATGAAGTACATCATGACCATGGTGATCAGCATGGTACAGACGGTCACGTCGCCCACGGTGTCGTAGTGCTGCAGCGGCGCGGTCTTCGTGGCCTGGTGGACGATGAGGCCCGCCACGAACGAGGCCAGGCCGCCGGAGAACTGCTGCACGGCGGAGTTGATCCCCATGTAGGCGCCCCGGTCCTTCATGTCCGGCACGCCCGAGGTGAGGGCCGACGAGGAGATGATGCGCGACGATATCCCCACCCAGAGGACGACGTTCGTCGCCACCACCACCCAGATGGGATTGGGCCCCAGGTGGGTGTAGACGAACACCATCACCATGGACACCACGCTGCCGAAGACGAACAGCCGGTACTTGCCCAGGCGATCGCTCAGTCGCCCCAGGAGCGGGCCCGTGAAGATGGCCGTCAGTCCGGTGATGAAGAAGATGAGCGAGAGGCGCGTCTCGGGGATGCGGATGTTGTTCACGAGGAAGGCGCTTGAAAAGGGCATGATCATGAACCCGCCGGTGGCAAGGAGGATCGTCGCGCCGAAGCCCCGCAGGTAAAAGGGATTGGACGCCGTGTGCCACAGGTGGGCAAAGGCGCTCTTCTCGTGGCCGCCCTGGAGGTGGCCGGTGACGGGCCTGAGCCTCATGGCGATCAAGATCCCCACGGGTACGGCGATGGCAACGATCATGAGGAACGGGGCGTGCCAGTCGAGAGTGGTGGCGAGATAGAGGCCGACGGGTATCCCCAGCACCTGGCTTGCGGCAAACGCCATCTGCACGAACCCCATCACGCGGCCGCGCACGGCCATGGGGAACGTGTCGGTGATGATGGCAAAAGAGATGGAGCCGATCACGCCGCCGAAGACCCCGGTGACGACCCGGGCACAGAGGAGAAAGCCGTAGCTCCCCGCGATGCCGCAGAAAAGCGTCCCGAGGACGAAGCCCGCGTAGAAGAAGAGGAGCATCCTCTTGCGGTCGAAGCGGTCGGCAAACCCGGCCGCCAGGAGGCCAGAGCAGCCCGCGCTCACGGCGTAGACGGAAACCACGAGCCCGAACTGGGAAGTGGATATCCCCATCTGCGGCATGAGGATGGCCCCCAGGGGGGAGAGGACCATGAAGTCGAGGATCACGGTGAACTGAAGAAGCGCCAGGACGGCGATGACGAACTTTTCATAGGGGGTGAAGGTGGCGGTCGGACGGTCATTCATTGCGTACTGCCTCGGATCTGAGTGGCATCTATTCGACTGAAAGGAAACTATAGCACAGCAGCCCGGCAAATTGGAATGGCGGAGAATATCGCCTGCCCATCGTCACTGACACCTCGCCCCGGCTCCACCTCCGTCTCCCCCGTTGACATCACGCCCCTTTGCAGGTAAGGTTTTCAGCCAACCATAGGCTTTGGGAATCCACCACGTCTCCCGGTGCCTCCAACCGGGTTGAGGAGGAAAAGAATGCGCAGCCTGATAGGAGCAATCATCCTGGCCGGAGGAGCTCTCGCCCTCCAGGCCTGTTCCACGTCCTATGCCACGGCATCTCGGCACTTGCGCGAGGCGCCCGCCTGCTGCACGACCCTGGCGGAGCTTCCGTCCGATTCCCTCAGGGTGGGCGAGGAGAAGAGTTTCGACCTCGGCAAGGACTCTCCGGCGTTCGATTTTGCCGGAGGAAAGAGCTTCTTCCGGGCCTTCGCCCTTCCCGGGGAGCCCTATCCCTACCGGGTCACGGTCTCCAGCTTTCTCGTGGGGGACGATCTCAGGACCGCCTACCTCTTCTCCCCGCAACTTGTCACCCTTGACGCCGACCACCGGGTGGTGCGGGCCACGGGCCCCGGGGACTTCGTCGTGGAGAAGGTCGGGCTGGCGGAGTCGCTGCGCGAGGGAGGGAGACTTCGCTCCAAGCTCGTGGGAGGACTCGACTTCCCCGACGCGAGCCGTGGTGAGCGCTACCTCGTGGTCCTCACCTCCGACGAACTGCGCCGCGGCACGACACCCGTTCCCCGGCACGATGACGACTCCATGCTCTTCGTCGGGCTCGACGAGAAGGCCCGAAAAGAAATGGTACGCCTCCCCAACGGTGCAGCCGGCCGGGTGAGGATCGCCGTCGCCGCTTCTCATGCACCGGCCCCCACGGCCGCGCCGGCACCAGCGCCGGCGGTCGAGCGTCCGGCAACTCAAGGCCTACCGGCGGCCGCCGCCGTCAAGGCCGGGACGGATATCCCCGCTTCAACGGCCGCTGCCGCCCCGGCGCTGGTCACCGCCCGGCTCGCAAACGGCAGGGTGATCGTCGGGCTCGAACTCGGGCGCTCTACCGTGGAGACGGTGCGCACGCTTTTTGGCGCTGCCGGTGCCGACGTGGGACCGGAAGCGCCGAATGCCGTTCCTTTTGTCGTCGGTACCGCCAGGGTGACGCCGAAACGGCTCTACACGCCACCTAGCTCGCAGCTTCGCCTCTATTTCGACGAAAAGGGCGTTCTCGTCGCTTTCGTGGACGGCGCTTCCGTCGACCTCCCCGCGACGGGGGAAGAATTCCTCCAGCGCTTCCCCGCGGCCCGGGAAACGGGGCGGACCATGAATTCCTACGAGCTCCAGACGCCGCTCTCGCCCTGCGTCACCCTCGTTGCGGTTTACCGCACGCTCGGTGCAGGGCTCGACTCGGCGGCGTACGTGCATGCCTGCCCGCAGCGGTAACGCATCCGCTGTCCATGCCATGCCTTTGTGTCAGTTATGATTATTGCCGCCGCATGCCGTTGCATGTGGCAATTTTCTCACTCTGGAGGGTGTACCATGGAAAGAATGTGTGCAGGACTGCTCATTGCGGCATCGCTTGCCGCCACCGGCTGTGTTTCCAAGATGACCGGCCCCGGCGGGGCGGGAGCAGATTTTTCCCGGATGCAACAGGTGGAATCCGCCTGCTTCATCACCGTGCTCGGCTTCGGCCCCTTTGACAACGCAGTGCTCAAGACAAAGAAAATCGACGCCATCCAGTACAGCTTCGAAAACTACGTGGTCTGGGGAAGGGTCTGCGCTGAAGGCTACAAAAAGTAGCTGCACCAGCAAAGCCACCTACGGAAAAGGGGACAGGCCGCCGCGGCCGTCCCCTTTTCCTGTTGTGCCGGGCAAAATCTCCTGGAAAGCGGGGTATAATAGGGAAGTCTCACGCACACCACGAGAAGGAGGAGGAAGCGTATGGGCGTACTCATGCAGGCGTTCTACTGGGACTGTCCCAAGGCGGACCAGCAGGAATTCACGTGGTGGAACTACGTTGCCGAAAAACTCCCTGCCCTTGCGAAGGCAGGCGTCACGGCCTTCTGGCTTCCGCCGGCCAGCAAGGCTGCCAACATCGGCGGGATGTCCATGGGGTACGATGTCTACGACTACTACGACCTGGGGAGCTACGACCAGAAAGGCTCGGTGAAGACCTGGTTCGGCTCGGAAGAGGAGCTGCGCTCCCTCATCAAGACTGCCCACCACCACGGCATGAAGGTCTACGCCGACCTCGTCCTCAACCACAACAACGGCGCCGACGCCCAGGAGCTCAATCCCATCCTGCAGAAGGAGCGCTGGACGCGCTTTACCCCCAAGAGCAACATCTTCACCCGCGACTGGACCTGCTTCAACCCCTCTCCCTACCGGGAACTGGACGACGTTGCCTTCGGCGACATGCCCGACCTCTGCCACATCAACCCGCGCGTCTCCACCGGCATCCTGAACCACGCCAAATGGATGATCGAGAAGATCGGCTTCGACGGCTTCCGCTACGATTTCGTGAAGGGGTTCGGCGCCTGGATCGTGCGGGCGATCCACGACCGGACCTACACGCGGGACGGCAAGACTGTCGACATCTTCGGCGTGGGGGAGTGCTGGGCCGGCGATGCCTTCATCGACGGTTGGCTCGATTCGGTCAACTCCTGGGCGCAGCACCGGGTCGGCGCCTTTGACTTCCCGCTCCGCTACCGGCTGAAGGACCTCTGCGACAACTACGGCTTCAGCCTGCGCCGCCTGGCAGACGGCGGCGTCCTGATGAAGGACCGGCCGTTCGATGCGGTGACCTTCGTGGACAACCACGACTTCC
>DATDMX010000292.1:0-4065 GCA_036518575.1 Geobacteraceae bacterium
AACGATGCATGGTTTCGCCCTCAACGTGATGAACGACCTTGACCCTTTTCGCCGTATCAACCCGTGCGGCATGGCTGGCTGTCCCGTTACCTCGCTCTCCCTTGAGTCTGGTCGGGGGATAGGCGTGGCCGAGGCGGCTGAAGTCGTTGCCGAGAGGTTTGAAACGCTTCTCGCGGCGCGTCTGCCGCTCACGAGTGACCGCAGCACCGTAGCACCCAGCCAGGGAGCGCGCGTATGACAGACCATTTTCTGGTGGACATTCACTGCAATGCAAGGAGGCCGACGTGGCAGAGAACAACTTGAAAATACCGGCGGACAAGCTTCGCTGGGAGTGCGACCCGTCGCAGTCCAAACTCCCGTGCGTCCCGGCACCGTGTGGGCTTCCACGCGAAACTGTGTCGCGACGTTCACAAGCAGTTCTTCGAGAAAACGCAGATAGCGATGCACATCACGTCCCCGACGCGAGAGGTCGATGATGGGGTACCCCACCAGTTGGCCAGGACCGTGGAAGGTGACGTCTCCCCCCCGGTTGATGCGCAGAGTCTCAATTTTTGGATCGAGCACGTTGTCGATGTTGCCGCCGCTCCCGATGGTGAATACCGGCGCGTGCTCCAGGAGAAACAGGTACTCCTCCCCTCCCGCAGCGACCGCGGCGACTGCTTCTTCCTGAAGTCTGAAAGCATGCCCGAAATCCGTTACACCGAGAGTAATCAATTGCATACTATACGAGGAGTGTCACGGGGTTTTCCAGCATCTTCTTCAGTTCGGCGAGAAACCTGGCCGCGAGGGCCCCATCGATGAGGCGATGGTCGGCCGACAGGGTGGCCCTCATGATCCTTCCCGCAACGGGATATCCGCCACGGATTACCGGCTGGTCGAGGATGGCGCCAACCGCCAGGATGGCCCCCTGGGGGGGATGAATGACCGCCATGAAATGCTCCACGCCGAACATCCCCAGGTTGCTGATGGAGAAGGTTCCACCCGCTATCTCCGCCTCGCTGATCTTGCCGCTTCTTGCCCGATCCACGAGCGTTTTCCCCATGGCCGCGATCTCTTTGAGGGTAAGCCCCTGGCACCCCTTGATGACGGGGACGAGAAGGCCGTCGTCCAGGGCTACGGCCACACCGATATTGATGTCGGAGTGGGTGACGATCCGGTCGTCGGCAAATGTTGCATTGACGCGGGGAAATTTCTCCAGAGCCACGGCTGACGCCTTGACGACGATGTCGTTGACCGACACATCGCTCCCGGTGACGCGCAATTCCTGTCGGACCCGTTCCACCTCCGCCATGTCTACGGCCACGGTAACGGCAAAGTGCGGAATCGTGTGCCATGCCTCGGTAACAGTGCGGGCTATGGCCCCTCTCATGCGGGTCAAAGGTTGGGATACCCCGGTGATGGCCGCGGCTCCCTTTACGCCTCTGCTCTCTTCAGCTTCCGCTCCCCTGGTCTGATGTTCGAGATACCCCTCCAGGTCCTCCAGCAAGACCCTGCCGCCAGGGCCGCTTCCCGGCACCACGGCAAGGTCGACCCCCCGTTCGCGTGCCAGGCGACGCACGACGGGAGCAGCCTTCTCCCCCTCACTCACCTTCCGCGCGACAGAGGCTTCTTCCTGCACCGGCTCCATGATCCGCTCAGGAACCTCCCCCGCGTCGAGACTCGCGGGCTCGGCCTTTTCTCCAGCGGCTGGTGCCTGCTCTGCCGCTGGAGGTGCTTTGGCCTTGGGTGGGGACTGGGGAACCGCGGCCTCCTCCGGTGCGCCGACGAGAGCAATGATCGTCCCGACCGACACGACCTCCCCAGGTTTCACCCTCGTTTCAAGAAGGATCCCCGACGTGAACGCCTCCAGTTCCATGGTGGCCTTGTCAGTTTCCACTTCGGCAATGATATCCCCCCGCTCGACCCGCTCTCCCACCGACTTCTTCCAGGAAATGAGCCTTCCCTCGGTCATGGTGTCGGAAAGCTTGGGCATGGTGATGTTGGTTGGCATGGCTCTGCCCCCTTCTTACATAACGCCGGAATCGTATGACGTCAGTATTTCTCGCTCATCAACTCTTTGACAGCCGTAAGAATCGTCTCAACCTGGGGAATGCACAGCTTCTCAAGCTTGCGCGAATAGGGCATGGGCACGTCGAGCCCCGAGACCCGCCGCACCGGGACGAGGAGTCGGTCGAAGCATCCGTCATAGATGCGCGAGGATATCTCGGCACCCAAACCGCACGTGCGCCAACACTCCTCCACCACCACGGCGCGGCCGGTCTTGTGCACCGAGTCGAGGAACGTCTCGCTGTCGAGGGGCTTGAGGCTCCTCAGATCCACCACCTCGCAGGAAATGCCATCCTTCTCCAGTTCAGCAGCCGCCTGGAGCGCCAACACCGTCATGCGGGAGTAGGCAATGATGGTTACGTCCTCTCCTTTCCGCTTCACCTCGGCCCGCCCCAGCGGCACCGTGAATTCCGGGTCCGCGGACACTTCCCCCTTACTGTTGTAGAGGAGCTCGTGCTCAAGGAACATGACCGGGTTGTTGTCACGGATGGCGCTTTTCAAAAGCCCCTTGGCGTCGGCAGGTGTGGCAGGAACCGCCACGTACATGCCGGGCGCGTGCATGAAAAAGGTTTCCAGTGATTGGGAATGCTGGGCCGCGAGCTGACTCCCCCCGCCCCCGGGCGCCCGCACCACCATGGGCAGATGCACCTGGCCGCCGAACATGGAACGGATCTTGGTCATGTGATTGATAAGTTGGTCCATGGCAAGGAGAGCGAAGTTCACCGTCATGAGCTCGGCCACCGGCCGAAGCCCTCCCATGGCGGCGCCGATGGCAACGCCTATGATGGTATTCTCCGAAATGGGGGTGTCCTTCACGCGCTCTTCTCCGAACTCGGCGAGAAGCCCGCGGGTCACCTTGAAGGAGCCTTCGTAGAGAGCCACGTCCTCCCCCCACGTGACCACTGACGGGTCGCGGCGCATCTCCTCCTTCAGGGCGAGGTTCAGGGCGTCACGGTAGGTCATTTCTGGCATCGGTCAAACCTCCGGCTTTCAAACATAAATATCCGCATACACTTCCCCATCTTCGGGCCACGAGGATTCCTCGGCAAACTGCACCGCCTGGGCCACCCGCGCCTGCGCCCTTTCCTTGACCGCGTCCATTTCCTCCTGAGTGGCTATCCCTTCCGCCAGGAGACGCCCGCCAAAGTGCACAATGGGATCGCGCTCCTTCCAGAGCTCCACTTCGGCGGCAGCACGGTACTTGCCGGGATCGGCCATGGAATGACCGCGGAAGCGGTAGGTAATTGCCTCGATGAGGTAGGGTCGCGAATGTTCCCGCACCCACTCGGCCCCCCACTTGACCGCCTCATAGACGGCGAGGACATCCATGCCGTCCACGCGCACCGCCGGGATGTCGTAGGCGCAGGCCCGCTTATGAACATCGGCCAGTGCAGAGGACCTCTCCACCGATGTGCCGATACCGTAGTGGTTGTTCTCGCACACGAAGAGGACCGGCAGCTCCCAGAGCCGCGCCCAGTTGAGCCCTTCGTGGAAGTTTCCCTGGTTGACCGCACCGTCTCCGAAGAAGCAGGCCGCGAGCCGGTTCTCCTCACGGTATTTGGCGCTGAAGGCGAGGCCGCAGGCGATGGGGAACTGCCCTCCCACGATGGCATAGCCACCCATGAAGTTCAGGTCCGGGGAGAAGAGGTGCATGGAGCCTCCCTTCCCCTTGCACAGGCCCGTGCCCTTGCCGAACAGCTCGGCCATCACCCGTTTCGGATCGGCCCCCCGCACGATGGCCTGGGCATGCTCCCGGTAGGCGGAGAGGATGTAGTCGTCCTTGTGCAGGCCGGCCGTGGCGCCGACCGCCACTGCCTCCTGGCCGCTGTAGAGGTGGAGGAAGCCGGTGATGTGCCCCTTGGTGTACTGCTCGGCACACGACTCCTCGAACTCCCGGGAGAGGACCATCTGCTCGTAGAGCCTGATCAGGTCGTGATCGGCAAGTATTGGGCGAAGTCTCGTTTCCATGAATACCTTTTCTTAAGACAGCGTGAAGTAGAATGTTGCCCCTTTGCCCGG
>DATDMX010000293.1:0-2757 GCA_036518575.1 Geobacteraceae bacterium
CGGGCGCCATCGGCATTATCACCAACGAGGGCAACGAAACGCTCGTAACAACCCTTCCCGAGACCCACATCGCCCTCATCGGCGTGGAAAAGATCGTCCCCACCCTCACCGAGGCGCTCGACGTCATCAACATCTTGCCCAAGAACGCCACCGGGCAGAAGATCACCTCCTACGTCTCGTTCATCAAGGGAGCGGCCGGCACCGGCAGGGAGATGCACATCGTGCTCCTTGACAATGGCCGCCTCAAACTCGCGGCTGACCCCGATTTCCACGAAGCCCTCAAGTGCGTAAAATGCTGAGCCTGCGCCAACGTCTGCCCCATCTACGAGATAGTGGGCGGCCACGTCTTCGGCCACATCTACGTGGGGGGCATCGGTCTGGTCTTGACACCCTTCTTTCACGGGTTCGACAAGGCAGAGGAGATTCTCAAGCTTTGCATCGGTTGCCGCAAGTGCAACGAGATCTGTGCGGCCAAGATCGATATCGAAGGATTGATTGTCGATCTGAGGGACAGGATCAGAAAACCGTTCGGCCAGAAGTTCCTCTTCGCAACCATGATGAAGAATCGCAAGCTCTTCCATACGGCACTCAGGGCGGCCTACCTTGCCCAGAAACCGTTCCAGGGAGAAGGAGGCCGCATCCGCCACCTCCCCCTGCTCCTCAATCGCGAAACTGCTAACCGCTCCCTTCCCCCCATCGCGGAAAAACCGTTTCGGGACATGGTCGCGTCTTGCGCACAGAATACGGTGCAAGGTCTGCAACGGGAAAAGGTGTTCTTCTATTCGGGCTGCCTCGCGGATTTTGTGTATCCCGACATGTGTATGGACACGAAAGAGAGCCTGGAGAAACTGGGCTATGCGGTCGAATTTCCCGAAAAGCAAAGCTGCTGCGGTATTCCTGCCCGCTACTCGGGGGAGATGGACGTGGCGCGCGATATGGCACGAATGAATATCGACGTGCTTCTCCAGGAGGGCGTGGATTACGTGGTCACCATATGCCCGACATGCACCATGTCCCTCAAACACGACTTCCCGAAACTGCTGGAGAAGGAACCGGAGTATCACGCCAAGGCGTTGAGGTTGGCAGAGAAAGTGATGAATTTTTCCGAGCTCGCGGCCAGGAAGATCAACAATGCGGACGCCCCCCAGCGTGCGGCCCACCAAGCCGTCACCTATCACGACGCCTGTCATTTGAAGCGAGGATGCGGTGTCTACGAAGAGCCACGCCGGGTGCTAACCGAGGTGGCTGGCGTGGAGATTGTGGAAATGGCCGACTGCGACAAATGTTGCGGGTTCGGGGGCTCTTACTCGATCAAGTACCCGGAGATCTCCCAGGAAGTTCTCAAGAACAAACTGGAGAACATTGCCGCCACCGGGGTCAGGACCGTTGCCGTCGACTGTCCGGGGTGCAAATTGCAGATCGAGGGCGGACTCGAGGCGAGCGGGAGCACTATTGCCGTCGAGCATTCGGCAACCCTCGTTGCGCGCACATTGAAACGTTGATGATCCGCTAAGCAAGCACTCACCGCCATACGTGCTTCTTTCACGGCCGGGGGACGCTCCGGCCTTCTTATGTATTTTGCACCACTACACCTACACATTTAAAGTTGTACTCAACCCGCAAATCTAACCACATCACCATACCAACATATCTGCACATACCATTACCACCATACCTACTTACCTCAACATCGACCTTTGTTTGGCAAAAACAATGAGAATATAATTTTCAAAGAACGCATAACTTCCAAGTTGACAAATAAGACCTTTTCTGTCATCTTTCTTTTTGTGGGAAAACACCACAACCCGACATCCCAGCAGAAAGAAGATGAAGCATGCTCGTAACGAAAGATGTAAACATTCCTCTCTTTGACCTCATAACCTGCCTTTCCGACGTCATTGACCTCGTCAACCCAGAACTCGTCAACCACCACAGTAAGGTGGCATACATAGCCTACAGCATCGGCACCCAGCTCGACCTCTCCAGAACCGAGCGCAACGAACTCCTCCTTGCC
This sequence comes from Geobacteraceae bacterium, assembly GCA_036518575.1. GTDB lineage: Bacteria > Desulfobacterota > Desulfuromonadia > Geobacterales > Geobacteraceae > DATDMX01. Next base: position 2,015 of record DATDMX010000293.1, read on the forward strand.
GGCAAACTCCACGACATAGGCGCCCTCTCCTGCCAGGAAAGGATGAATACTCTCCGGTTCGAGCTCAACAACCCACGGCGTCATGCGGAAATGGGCGGAGAACTCCTGAAGGGATTCGCCCCCCTCTCCCGGGTCGCGGAACTCATCCGCTTCCACCACGTGCACTGGGATGGAGGCAATGGCAAGACCGTGTGCGGCGAACCGGTACCCATCGGCAGCCACGTTCTGCATCTTGCCGATCGTTTGGCAGTGCTCATTGGCAATAGGCGCGACATTCTCAAGGGCACCGATGCCATCACAAGGCTGGTTGCCGACCAGTCCGGTGGCATGTTTATGCCGGAACTCGTGGATGCATTCCTGAAGCTCTCGAAAAAAGAGTACTTTTGGCTTGACGTCATTTCCCCCTCCATAGCTGCGCTCTTGCGCCGCCGCGTAAGCCTCGGCACAATCGATCTCAATCTGGACGGGCTCATCAGTCTGGGGCAGGTCTTCGCAAAGATCATCGATTTCAGAAGCCGCTTCACCGCGACCCACTCCAGCGGGGTTGCGGCCGGCGCCTCGGCCCTCGCGCGGATCGCCGGCTGCTCAGAGCGGGAGTGCCAGATGATGAAAGTCGCAGGGTTCCTCCACGACATGGGTAAGCTTGCCATCCCCGCGGAGATACTCGAAAAGCCGGGAAAACTTTCTGCTGATGAGCGAAAGACGGTCAGTTGCCATCCCTTCTACACTTACCGGACCCTTGA
>DATDMX010000294.1:0-2801 GCA_036518575.1 Geobacteraceae bacterium
GGAAGAAGATACAGGACCTGGGCGTGGAAGTTCGGAAGGATTAGGATTAGGAAACGCGGCTTTTCCGCAATCTCGGCGTAAGTCTTCGGGATTCCTTGTGCGACGTAGCGCCGCTACGTCTACGCGTCATCCCTCGACAGCCTTGATCTTGCGAAAAATCCACGTTTCCTTGTTCAGTTTTCTATTTGAAAGGGGGAAAAGCAATGGGAGCAATCAAGGATAGATTCTTCCTCGACCGTGAGCAGGCGGTCCTCGTGGTGATCGACGTGCAGGAGAAGCTCTGCCGGGCCATGGATGAAGAGGTGCTCGCTAAGCTCACGGCCAACATCGGCATTCTCCAGGAGGCAGCCCGGGAGCTCGGCGTGCCGCAGGTGGCCACGGAGCAATATGTGAAAGGTCTGGGCGAAACCCTCTGCGTCCTGAAAGACCGGCTTACCGACCCGGCTCTGGAAAAGATGACCTTCAGCTGCTGCGGTGAAAAGCCATTCCCTGACAAGCTCAAGGAACTGGGCAAGCGGCAGGTGATCGTCACCGGCATGGAGACCCACGTCTGTGTACTCCAGACGGTCATCGAGCTTCTCGACGCCGGCTTCACCGTTCACCTGGTAAAGGACGCGGTCATGAGCCGCAGGAAAGAGAACTGGCAGGTGGGGCTGGAGGCGGCGGCAGCGGCGGGAGCCGTCATCACTTCCACCGAGGCGGCCCTGTTCCAGCTCCTCAAGGTGGCGGGGACGGAAGAGTTCAAGAAGCTGTCGAAACTCGTGCGCTGAGGCAGCTACCATAGGAATGAAAAAGGGCGGGTTGAAAAACCCGCCCTTTTTTTGTCTAAGAGCTGCTGGCCACGAAGCGCTGCAACGCCGCGTGCATCTCTTCCTCCAGCTGGAGGAATTCCACGCCGAACCCTTCGGGAAAAGAGGGCTTGCGGCGTTCGCCCCCCATATTGAGCCAGGCGACCCTGCCGGTGGCCTTGATAAGTGTGCCGGCCGCATCGGGCAGGGAGAAGATCACCTCCAGCTCCGTTCCCACCTGTACTTCGTAGTTCGTTGCGAGATAGATGCCGTTATCGCCCACGTCGTAGGTATCGCCGGAAAGGGGCACGCCGAAGACCCGGAATTTAACCTTGGCCCGGCAGGGAATCCGCAGGTTGCGCCGGTCGATGGTGGGGAGGAACCTGCGCGCTGCAGCAAGGTACGGGACACGCTCCAGCGGCTTGGTGAGAAAGGCGTCACACCCCGCCTGAAGACAGAGTGCCCGATCCTCCTCCTTCCCCACCGCGGACGTGAGGATAACGGGAATCCCCTTGAAAAACGGGTCGGCCTTGAGAAGGGCACAGCACTCAGCCCCGTTCATCCGGGGCATGTAGAGGTCCATGAAGATGAGAGCCGGATGCTCCTTCTTCACCACCTCGAGGGCTTCGACGCCGTCCCGGGCCGTAAGTATCTTAGCCGAAGAGCGCTTGAGAAAGCCCTTCTGTATCTCGAGAAACATCCCGACATCATCTACAAGGAGTATCTTTGATGGCATGACCGGTCAGCATACCTCTGTTGTCATGATAGGTAGCCCCCCGCCGGGACCGATTGCGATCCACCGGCGCGGGGTCTTCGGGATCAGGCCGCGGCGAGGAGCCGCTTGGCGATGATGTCGTGATTTAACCACTGTACCGGTTCGGTACCGGAAGCCGAGGCATCGAGCATGAGCCGTCCCACGGCGCTGAAGGCGGCAAAGGAAAGCCGGGCGCAGACCGGCTCCTTCGGATCGGCCCCCATGGCCATGAGCTCTGCGGATGCAGTCAACATCAGCTCCATCTCTTCCTTGGTGCTGTGAAGCGGCCAGCCGGCAAAATCTCCGAAAGGCTTGAGCAGGGGGGCCGCAAGGTAGGCATTGGCCCGCGCGAGGAGCCCTTCGAGTGTGGCCCCGGGGGCCAGGAGCCGGCGGCAGTCGGCCTTGATCTCCTCAGCCGCCTGGCCTCCTCCCTCCCGGTCGAGGGAAGTTAACAAGGGGTAGAGGGAAATCTCCACGCCAAGAAAAAGGGCGCTGGAGTTGGTCTGAATTTCCGGACAGTTGAAGACGGTGGCCGCGATCCCCTGGGCACGGGCGGCGCGGGCGTGCTCTTCCAGGCGTATTTTCGCCCATCCCTGAAGGTAGGGGGTGTAGGTCTGCCAGCGGTACTCGCCGTCGATGAGCACCTCGCAGCCGTGATAACCATAGGCCACATAGCGGACGTTCGCGCGACCGCGCAGGCCGGCGGTCGCCTCCAGGAGATAGCGGAAGGTATCGGCGGTCACCTCGTCGAAACTCGCCGAGCAGACCTTCCCGAGATCGGTCTCCCAGAAGGCGGCCGAGGCGAGGTACTTCTCACCCTGCCCCTTGAAGACGCGATTGAGGAGGGGCATGAGGACACGGGCACGGGGAATGCCGCCGGCCATGGCGTGGGTGACCACCACGTTTACCCCGGCGGGCACGAGGCGCTCCAACTCCTGGGCCACGCGGGCAATGTTGGCCGTGAAACGGCGCGTGCCGGCATTGCGCACGAAGGTAACGAACGTGTCGTCGAAGAGGGGCTGGTCCCAGCCGTCCGACTTCACCCCCTTGAGGATATCGCAGATGGAGCGGCCATCCGGCCCCGGCTCCATGTCGAAGCCGGCCTCCAGGGGAATATTGATGATCGACCCGCCGAGGTTGGCCTCGGCTTCGGCGAGCTCAGCGTCGTTAAGGGGTCGCAGGGTGCCGTCGGCATCACGCCGGCCCACCGTGGTCCCGATGATGGTCATGCCGTGACGCCGCGCCTCGTCGACGATGCC
>DATDMX010000295.1:0-2964 GCA_036518575.1 Geobacteraceae bacterium
AGGAGTATCTCCTGCGGTTCGACACCAAGGCGCGCGAACTGGCGCCGCTTCCCCAGGATGTGGACGCGGCGGCGGCCGAGCTGAAGAAAACCCTCCCCGAGCGCTCCGAGGCCGACTGGATGATCGCCTTCAACCTGAAGAGCAGGTACCTGCGAAAACCGTGATCCGCGCGGAGCGGCAGGTTGTCGAGGATGACATGATTATTGAACAGGCAACCACGGTGGACGCAGCGGAGATTCTCCTTCTCCAGTACCTTGCCTACCTGAGCGAGGCGGATCTTTACGACGATTTCACCATTCCTCCTCTTACGCAGACGTTGGCCGAGATGACTGCCGAGTTTGCGCGCCGTACCTTTCTCAAAGCGATGGACGACGGCAGGATTATCGGCTCGGTGCAGGGGATGAAGATCGGCGACACCTGTTATGTCGGCCGGCTCATGGTTCATCCCGACCGGCAGGGAGAGGGGATCGGCACCCGCCTCATGGCCGCCATCGAGGCGTCCTTCTCCGAGGTCGGGCGCTTCGAGCTCTTCACCGGACACAAGAGCGAGGATAACATCCGTCTGTACGAGCGGCTCGGCTATCGACAAGTCCGGACCGAGGCCGTGAATCCGGCCCTGTCACTCGTTTTCATGGAGAAGCGTCCCTACCAGCCCTGACGCCTACGGCTCGGGTCTGCGTGCAACGAAGGAGATGATTGCCCATGTCCCACAGAGTCTGTCCCCACTGGCTGGGGTACTTCCTTGTCAGCCCCTTGAGGCGAATATGGCACGATCCTGAAGCGATCCTGCGGCCGTACGTCACACCCGGGATGACCGTCCTCGATGTGGGTTCGGCGATGGGGTTCTTCACGCTGCCGCTTGCCGGGATGGTAGGGCCGAACGGGCGGGTCGTGGCCGTGGATGTTCAGGAGAAAATGCTGCAGTCTCTTCACCGGCGTGCGGTTAAGGCGAACGTGGCGGAGCGGATAGTCCTGCGGGTGTGCTCGCCGACGTCGCTCGGCCTGGTTGACCTCGCGGGGGCGGCGGATTTTGCGGTCGCGTTCGCCGTGGTCCACGAGGCTCCCGACAGTCGGGCGCTCTTTGGCGAACTTTTTCGGTCATTGAAACACGGGGCGAGATGCCTCGTTGCCGAGCCCAGAGGCCACGTGTCGGAGCGGGAGTTTGCGCAGACCTTGTCCGCTGCCGAAGAGGCGGGGTTTCGCGTCGCGGGCAATCCGAAGATTACCCGATGCCATGCGGCGTTGCTGGTTACATGAGGTAAGCCGGGGAAGTGAGTTGGGCTACCTCTGTGATATACTTTGCAAAGTCCGACATATCCCACGGGAGGTGCACATGCGTAGCCTCATTCTGGCCCTCGTCATCATTGTGGCGACGACTGCCGCAGCGGAAGCCAACTGGCGCCTCTACCGCAAGGACAAGGACGTGGTCGCTTCCTTCGACTATCTCTCCCGCACATCCTTCCGTGGCCAGCCTGCCATTTGGGTGCGGTGGCACTACCTCACCCCCCGTAACGGCGTGGCGGGCATGAAGATGCAGTTCACGGCCGACTGCCGCAGCCGCAGCCTCTACGAGATCGAGTCTCTGCCCTACGACAGCGCCGGCAACTACATCCCCGCCCTGAAGCGCAAACGCTTCGACTCACCCAAGCCTTATCCGATCCCGCCAGGGTCACTCAACGAAGCAACCTTCAAGCTTATGTGCCAATAGCTGGCGGAAAATGCCGTCACATCCTCTCCTTTCTTGCTCTCAACTCCTTTAACTGCTAGACTTTTCAGCGCCTGCAATTTACGAACAGGGGGATCGTGTGCCCATCGACGTCTTCGATGCCATAAGCGGCAATATCCGCTCGTTTCTTGGCGGCGCGGAGGTTGATCTCGTGCCGTCAGGGGAGGGCGCGTCACTGGTGGAGAAGGTTCTCCACATCGACGTTACCATAGAGGAGCGCCCCTACCTCTTCACGGCAAGCCGGCCGGCCCTTCCCTTCACCCTCACCGAGGAGGTCTTCTGCCGGGAACTCCTCGCCGCCTTTTCCGGGCTCTATTCGGGCTTTCGCCAGGAAGGGTACGCAGCCCACTTTCGCACGGCCCTTCTTGCCTCCATCATGGACATCGCGGTGGCGCGTTTCCTGCGCGGCGATGTGCGCAAGGGGTTCTGGCCCATCCAGCAGCTCATCCAGCTCCTCAAGAACCTTTCCTACCAGCGCTACGAGGGAAAACCGGCCACCACCGGCTTCATTGTCTATCGCACCACCCTCCCGGCGCTGCGCAAACTGGTGCGGCAGCGGCAGCACACTTTCATCCCCCTGCGGCCCTCCCAGGGCGTTTCTCCCGATTTCTTCGCCAACCCGCTCACGTACCGCTTTGTGGATGGTGCCAATCTTGTTTTCGTCGCCACCATCGAGATGGACGTCACCGGCGTCATCCGAACCGGTAACGCCACGACACCGACGGACGTGGAACGTGTCAGCCAGCGGGAGCTCTTTTACCTTGTTCGTCACGCCGGGGACGGGGCCTTTGCCATCACCGTCAACGAGGCCTCGGAAATCGAGGTCCTCATCAATCCCGACAAGCTCCTCGTGCGACGCAAAGGGTTGTGGGGGATCTTCGACCCTGACATCTTCCGCTCTTTCCTGGCCGGAAGCCTCGATGCCGCGGCCATCGACGACCTTCTCTGGACGGTGTACGCACTCTCCAAAATACGCCACGGCACCGTCATTCTCGTCCATAACCGCGGTGCGCGGCAGTTGGCGGCACTGAAGAAGGGATCAGTGGGAGGAGACGACCCTGTCGGACGCCTTCTCATTGGCCGGGTGAAGGGGCGCACCATCACCGATCTGAAGGAAGCGGGGGCGCTCCTGCGTATCCTCTCCGCCGACGGCATGACTGTTTTCAACGAAAAGGGGCGGCTGCAAGAGGCAGGTTTTATTATCGACACTTCCCATGCCCGGGAGGTCGTCACCGGCG
>DATDMX010000296.1:0-4482 GCA_036518575.1 Geobacteraceae bacterium
GCAGGAAGCTATGCCAATGAAGGCAGCCAGGAAGATCGAGTAATTGTAGCTCCCCGCCGTCAGTTGAGTAATGGAGAGAAAAACCTCGGCACCACCGGGACAGAGAAAAGCCACATATCCCCAGGGACTGCCATAGGCCCCCTGGATGGCAAGGGCCGTCAGCAGATGGAAGAGCGCTCCGCCACCGGCAACTATCACCATGGTTGATACGTTAAAAGCGTAGTCGAGTTTTCCCAATATCTTTCCTGCCATGAGCCACCTCTCTCATTAAATATGGAATACATCCTAAACGAATCGAATGGCTATTGCAAAAAAAATATTTTTCATTTTCTCACTCTAAATCAATAGGTTAGAAATTCATTAAAATTACCGGACAGCCAAAAACGTAAAGCCGTAACACTCATTAAACACAGGATTTTCATGCGAGAGGATGAGGGTATGACGGTAGGGCCTTTGCTGCGAGAAAAAGGCTGGACGAGACCGCTTGTTTGTTCTATGGTAGCCCGCGTCGCACACACAGGGAGGCGCTCGACGTCGCCCCATCCGAACGGGAGGAGTTATCAATGTTTGCCAAGGATTTGGGTGCCTCGATCTATGCCACGTGGACTGACGAGCAGAGGTCCGAGGAGATTGGCCGCCTCGTGGAGGGATACCGCCAAGGGCTGCCCATCGGTATCCTCTGCAAGATGGCCGAGACCGTTGCCGGCAGTAACGAGAAAGCGCGGGAAATTCTCGCATCCCTCATGACGCAACTGGAGAGGCAAGCAGCCGTGGACAAAGAAACGGGCGCCATTAAGGACGTGGCGAAGTCCTTCCTTCTCTGAGCCATCGCCGGCCCCATCCTGGGGTCGGCCACATGCAAAACATAGGACAGCGGCTGTATCCCCTCCGGCCGCCTCCTCCCCTTGCCTTTCCCCCCCTCCTCTGCCATAATTCTGCTGGAGAACCTTGCCGCGCCGCCCGCCGCAGCAAACGACACCATCACGGAGATACCATGAATAGATACGACCACGACCCTTCCGGCCTCATGGCCGGCGAACGAGACGCCTGCGCCATCATCTGCTACATCAACAAGGCAGGGAGGCCGACTCACGGTAACGTGCAGCGCACCATCGAGGCACTCGTCAAGATGGGGCACCGGGCCGGGGAGATCAACGGTGAAGGAGACGGCTGCGGCATCCTGACTGACATTCCCCGCCTCCTGTGGCAGGAAATCCTTACGGGCCAAGGGCTGGCAGCCGAGCTCGCTACCGACCCCGGCTTCGCGGTCGGCCACCTTCTCATCGACCGCGCCGACCTGGCAAAGCACCCCGACATGCGGACAGCCATCATCGAACGGCTGCGCACCGGGGGAGCGGAACTCCTCGTGGAACGCCAGGCACCCGTACGCAGCGAAGTCCTCGCACCGCGCGCCCGGGCGGGTGAACCGTTCTTGTGGCAACTGGCGCTTCGCTGCGACGCGGCCCATGCGCCCCGCATCCTCTTTGATCTTCAGACCGCACTCGAGGAAGAGTTTCCCGTCCACGTGGCCTCGCTCGCCACCGACGTCGCCGCCTACAAGGTCCACGGCGCTCCGGAAATCCTCTCCCGCTACTATCCGGAGCTCAAACGCCGGGAGTTCCTCTCCGCCGTCACCATCGGCCACAGCCGTTACTCCACCAACACGCTCCCCACGGTGCTGCGCGCCCAGCCTTTTTCGCTCCTGGGGCACAACGGCGAGATCAACACCATTGCCCGCCTGCGCGAAGAGGCACGCATGCTCGGGATTCCCCTCCCCGCCGGCGGAAGCGACTCCCAGGACCTGAACCGCACCCTCGAAGGACTCATCTGCCGCTTCGGGCTCACCCTGTACGAGGCCATGGAGCTTGTCTTCCCCCCCATCTTCACCACCATGGAGCGAATGGAGCCTGACCTCGCCGCCATGTACAGCTGGTTTCGCCGCTACATGACTGCCTCAGCCCAGGGGCCCGCGGCTATCATCGCCCGCCATGGCAATCGCTGCGTCTTCAGCGTGGATGCCATGGGGCTTCGCCCCCTCTGGGTCGGGGAGACGGACAAGGAGCTTTTCGCCTCGTCCGAGCTCGGTGTGGTCCCCCACGAGGAGATCGTCTCTGATCCCAAGCCGCTGGCACCAGGGGAAAAGATGGGCGTCCGGCTTTCCCTCGGGAGCGAGCCGAAGCTCCTCCAGCACCACGAGCTGAGGCGCGAGGTCCTTGCCCACTTCAGGAAGCGGACCAATCTGGCGGTGCAGGCAAAGGGCGTGGTGCGCATGGGCACAGCCGAGCAGCAGCAAGTAACACCGCTTCCCGAGTGGCAACGCAGCACCAGACTCGTCCGGGACAACCTCCTCTCGGCCCTGGCGTGGAAATCCACCGACGTCCAGAGCCTGAGGGAGATGGCTCGCAACGGTCAGGATCCCATCGCGTCCCTCGGCTACGACGGCCCTCTCGCTCCCCTCTCCCTGTCGCGTCAGAACTTGAGCGACTACTTCAAGGAGCAGGTGGCGGTGGTGACCAACCCGGCCATCGACCGGGAACGGGAATCCGAGCATTTCTCCACCCGCGTCTATCTCGGCCCCCGCCCTACCCTGCGCGGCACGCCCCGCCCGGCAGTGGAACTGGCGCTGCCGCTTCTCCTCGGCGGCTCCCGCCTTAGTGGTGACGGTGACGACCGGGAACTCGCCCGCACCTTCGGCACCACCACGCTGGAAGCGCTTCTCGCCCACACGGGGCGGCGGCGCTACCGGATCCTCTCCTGCACCATGGAGCGCAATGAGTCGCTCGCCGCCGCCATGGAACGCCTCTCATCCGAGGCGGTGGGGGCGGTTCGCCGCGGCGTGCATCTTCTCATCCTCGACGACAGCACCGTCTTCTCCTCCTCGCACGCCTTTCTCGACCCCTTTCTGGCGGTGGCCGTCATCCACAAAGCCCTCAAGGAGAGCATCACCGCAAGTGGCGAAAGCCTGCGGCGCCACGCGTCCATCGTCGTTCGTTCCGGGGCGCTCAGGAATCTCCACGACCTCATCTTCGCTCTCGGCATGGGGGCCAACGCCCTCTGTCCCTATCTCCTGTGGGAGCAGGCGCGGGAGATGGAGGACGGCCAAAAGAACCTCCTCGCGGTCCTCGGCAAGGGGCTGGAGAAAGTCATCTCCACCATGGGGACCCACGAGATTGGCGGCTACGGCAAGTACTTCGCCTCCATCGGCCTCTGCAGCCACCTGGCCGCCATCTTCGAAACCCCGAACTTCTGCGGCTCGGGCACCGGGGGACTCACCCTCGCCCGCCTCGAAGCGGAAAACCGCAGCCGCACCCAGGTGGCCCGCAGCAGGGAGAAGCAGCCGGTGCCGGTGCAGTTTCGGCTCTACCCGCGCATCTGGAAGATGGTGGGACAGGTGGCGAAGATGGAAGAGACCTATGCCGACCTCTCCAAGCTCATCCAGACCCTGGAGGCGGAAAATCCCCTCGCCATCCGCCATCTCCTCGACTTTCGCTACACCGAGGAGCTCGGGGTCGATCCCGATGAGGTGGACACCACCATCGGCCACCACGACCTCCCCATCCTCTTCTCCGCCATGAGCTTCGGCTCCCAGGGGGAGACGCCGTTTCGCATTTACGCCGAGGCAGCCCGCCGCCTGAACATCGTCTGCATGAATGGCGAAGGTGGTGAGATCGCCGACATGCTGGGGAAATACCGCAAAAACCGCGGCCAGCAGATCGCCTCGGGACGCTTCGGAGTCAACATGGCGTTCCTGAACTCGGCCGACATCCTGGAGATCAAGGTGGGCCAGGGGGCGAAACCCGGCGAGGGGGGGCACCTCCCCGGCTTCAAGGTGACGACGAAGATCGCCGCGGCCCGCCATGCCACGCCCGGGGTGTCGCTCATCTCACCGTCCAACAATCACGACATTTACTCCATCGAGGACCTGGCCCAGATCATCGAGGAGTTGCGCACCGCCAACCCGCAGGCACGGATCTCAGTGAAAGTGCCGGCAGTGGCGGGCATTGCCACCATTGCGCTCGGGATCGCCAAGGCGGGCGCCGACATCATCACCATAAGCGGCTACGACGGCGGCACCGGCGCGGCCAGAAAGCATGCGGTCAAGTTCGTGGGACTTCCGGCCGAGATCGGCGTGGCCGAGGCCCATCGCGCCCTCGTGGGGGCCGGCATGCGCGAGCGGGTGGAGCTCTGGGCCGATGGCGGCGCCAGAACGGGCCGCGACGTCCTGAAGCTCATGCTGCTGGGCGCCAACAGGGTCGGCTTCGGCACCATGGCCATGGTGGTCATTGGCTGCACCACCTGTCGCGGCTGCCACCTCGGGACGTGCCATGTGGGGATCGCCACCCAGATCGAAACCCCGGAGGAGGCCGAAGCGCAGGGGGTGAAGCGTTTCGTGCCGCGGGTGCTGGAAAACGGCGTCATCTACGAGACCACCTTCTTCCGCGGCATGGCGCGCGAGATTCGCATCCTCACCGCGAAGCTCGG
>DATDMX010000297.1:0-3204 GCA_036518575.1 Geobacteraceae bacterium
CCTGGACATCTTGACCATCCTAGTTATTTCCGGTGTTTGCGCCGCCTTTCCTTTCCCCGGATTGCCGCTATACTCAATCAGAAATACCGTTGCAAAGGAGTTGTTGAATGACCCGTCCGAACGACACCTCGTACTACGAAACACTAGCTCTGGGGAGCGACCCGGCGTTGCGGCGCCGCTACACGGTGGTGGCCGAAGATCTCCCCGGCAACCTCCGCTTCGGCCTTCTCCTGGAAATCCTCGACCTCGTGGCCGAGCGCACTGCCCTCAACTACGTCAATCAGTATTACCCGGATGCCCGCGTGGTGACGGCGGCCATCGACAATATCTTCGTGCGCCATGCGGCCGACGTGAACCGCGACATCGTCTTCCATGCCCGGATCAACCACGTGGGCCGCTCGTCGCTCGAGATCGGCATCCGCGTGGAGCAGCCGGGCGAACCTGCCAATCATATCGCCTCCTGCTACTTCACCATGGTGGCCCGCTCCGGCATGGGGGAGGATGCGGTGAGCATCGCCTTGCCGCCGCTGGAGTACGTGGACGAGAAGGAAAAGGCCCGGGCCGAGAAGGCGATCGCCGGGCGTGAGGAGTACCGCCAGCAGCAGGCAGCCCTTCACGAGCCCCCCAGCCGGGAGGAGTACGAGATGCTCGCCGCGCTCCACGAAGCCCAGGAAGACCAGGGCTTCACCGGTCTCCTCGCCCGCCGGCTCGTCACCGACGCGTGGGAGCGCATGTATCCGGAGCAGGAGAACGTCCCCCAGAAGATTTTCGGGGGCTACCTCATCCGCCGGGCCTACGAGCTTTCCGCCATCTGCTCGGAACTCGTGGCCCCCAACCGCTCCATCATCGCCGCGGTGAATCGCATCAACTTCTTCCACCCGGTACGCATGGGCGACAAACTCCATTTCACCTCCCGGGTGGTCTACACCAACGGGAGCTTCGTCTGCGTGGAGGCGAGCATCGAACGGATCAGCCGCGACCGCACCACCAAGGCGCTCTCGAACTCGTGCCTTTTCACCTTCGTGAACGTGGACCGGGAGCTCAACCATCTCCCCGTTCCCCCCATCTACCCGTCCACCTACGCCGAGGACGCCCGGTATCTTGCGGCGCACCGCAGCTACCAGGCGGTCGTTGGGCATCATGCGATTATTTAGAATTCTCCCCCCTTTGAGAAAGGGGGGCAGGGGGGGTGCTTCTTTCCGGACGGGCGAGAAATCCCCCTCAATCCCCCTTTTATAAAGGGGGAAGTCAAAGGAGATGTCATGGACCTTTTCCAAGTAATCAGAGACCGTCGCAGCATCCGCAAATACAAGGACACCCCCGTGGAGCGGGAGAAGATCGAGCAGGTGCTCGACGCCGCCCGCCTTGCCCCGTCGTGGAAGAACATGCAGTGCTGGCGCTTTCTCGTTCTGACCGGCACGGAGAAGCGCGACGCCCTGCTCGCGGCTTTTCCCGACGACAATCCCGGGAAAAAGGCCATTGCCTCGGCCCCCGTCGTAATCGTTGTCTGCGCCGAGCCCGACCAGTCGGGGATCGAGAACGGCATCGAATACTACGTGGCCGACACGGCCATCGCCTTCGAGCACCTCTGTCTCTCGGCTCACGCCCTGGGACTCGGGAGCTGCTGGATGGGACTCTTCGACGAGGCCGTGGCGAGGGCTGCTCTCGGCATCCCCGCGGGGGTGAGGGTCGTGGGGGTGACGCCGCTCGGCTACCCTGATCAGGAGCCGAAGCCGCGGCCGCGCAAGGAACTGGCGGAGGTCGCCTATTTCAATGAATGGGGGGGAGCGCCATGCTGATCAAAATGGAAGCGGAAGAGCGGATTATCCGCCTGCAGCGGGCATTGAGAGGCGCTGGCATCGACGGTGCCCTCATCGTCTATCCCATCGACGTCTACTACTTCAGCGGCACCCGGCAAAACGCCACCCTTTGGGTGCCGGCGGAGGGGAACCCGAGTCTCTTCGTGCGCAAGAGCCTCGCACGCGCGAGACAGGAAAGCCTCATCGAGGCGACGGTGCCGTTTCCCTCCAGCAAGGAGTTCGCGACCCTCTTCGGCGTCAACGTGCAAAAGATCGGTCTCACCTTCGACGTGCTGCCGGTGCAGCAGTACAACTACTACGCCAAGCTTCTGCCGGGGCGGGAGTTCGTGGATATCTCGGCCGCCAACCGGGAGCTTCGCTCGGTGAAGTCGGCGTGGGAGCTGGACAAGATGCGCGACAGCGGCGCCGTCCTCTCCTCGGTATTCAACCAGGTGCCCCAGTTTCTCCGCGCCGGGATGCGGGAGCTCGATGTGGCTGCCGAGTTCGAGTACCGGTTGCGCAAAGCGGGGAGCGAGGGGTACGTGCGGATGCGCGCCTTCAACCAGGAGCTCTTCCAGGGGCTGGCGGTCTCCTCCACTGCGGGCGAGCCGGGCTTCTTCGACGGAGCGGTGACGGGCCGGGGACTTTCCGCCGCCTCCCCCCACGGGGCCTCGGTAGAGCCCATCAAGGCGGACACGCCGGTTCTCGTCGACTTCACCGGCATCTTCAAGGGGTATATCGTCGACATGACGCGCATATTTGTCGTGGGCAAGCTTGCCCACGAGCTGGAGCGGGCCTTTGCCACGTCCCTTGCCATCCAGAACTGGCTCGTGGCCAACCTCAAGCCGGGTGCCGTCAGCGAGGAGCTCTTCTTCAAGGCGGCGCAGATGGCCGAGGAGGCCGGGCTCGGGAAGAACTTCATGGGTGCTCCGGGCGAGAATGCCCGCTTTGTCGGTCACGGGGTGGGGCTGGAGCTCGACGAGTTCCCGGTGCTTGCCCAAGGGTTCAAGGTCCCCCTCGTGGCGGGCCAGACCATCGCCATCGAGCCGAAGTTCGTGTTCCCCGGGCAGGGGGTGGTCGGGATCGAAAACACCTTTGCCGTTGATGCAAGCGGGGGCGTAAAGCTTACTCCCCTTGCTGACGATATCGTTTATATCTGATGACCCATTCGTGCCGGGGAAAGGCTCCGTGTCTCCCCCGGCACCGTTTCCTTCCTCACATTCGCCCCACCTGTTTTCCCAGAGTCTCTTTTTCTTGCCAATTTGACGTTGATGTCCACTGAGTCGCTGGTAAACTAAAAAGGCACATTTTTGCAAACGGTATTCGGTACGTAAACTCAAGTAAATACGAATAGTTATTGTAAAATATAGCTGAAAAAGTTTTTTTGTATAGAAATACGTTCTAA
>DATDMX010000298.1:0-3083 GCA_036518575.1 Geobacteraceae bacterium
GATACGGTATCTCGATGCCGCTCTCCTGGAAGCGGCGTTTGATGAATGTATTGATCTTATCGGTGACCGGGAACACCCGGGTATAGTCCTCGACCCAGAAAAAAAGCGCCATATTGAGGGCGCTATCGCCGAAGGACACGAAAAATGCCTCCGGCTGTGGTTCGGCGAGGACCTCGGGCACCGAACGGGCAATCGCCACGAGCAACTCCTTCACCTCTTCCACATCGCTCCCGTAGCTGACCCCCACGGCAATCTTCCCTTTGGCGCGGACGTCGGGAAAAGCCATGTTGATGACGGTGGCGTTGCACAGGTCGGCGTTGGGGATGATGAGGAGCGTGTTGTCGACGGTCTTGATCTTCGTCGTCCGAAGGCCGATGTCGGTCACGTCCCCCCAGTGGCCGTCCTTCAGTTGGATGCGGTCGCCGATCCTGAACGGCCGGTCGATCATGAGGGTAAAGCCGGAAATCATGTTGGCCAGGGTGTCCTTGGCCGCCATGCCGATGGCGAGGGAGCCGATCCCGAGGGCCGTGACGAGGGAGAGGATGTCGTAGCCGAAATGCTTGAAAGTGATGATGAGGGCCGTGCCCACGAGGAAGATGGTGATGATCTTCTCGAGCACCGGAATGATCTGGCGGTCGAGCCCTTCGCCGTGCCGCTCGGCCAGATGGCCGGCGTACCAGGTAAGAAGTTCGTCGGTGGACCGGTAGGCGATGTTGGTACAGATGGTCATGATCGCCACGAAAACAGCCCCGGAAACCGCCATGTGCACCCGGGCGGGAAGCGCCAGGTAGCTCACGGCATAGTAGATGCCGGCAAAGACCACGAGAAGCGACGCGGGAGGCGTTATCCTGGCAAGGATGCGGTCATCCAGGTCACTCTTCGTGAAGGCGGTGAAGCGGGGCCCCCAGGTCAGGAGCAAATAGCGGAGCAACCTGGCAAGGAGGAGGAAGAGAAGGAAAATCCCGAGAGAGACGAGAATTTCCTTCATCCAGTAGAGGTAGAGGCTGTCGCTTTCCTGGAGGCGATAGAAATCGAGAATTCTATCCACCAAAAACCCTCGTGAAGATGGTGTCCACGTGCTTCAGGTGATAGTTGAGGTCGAAGGCCTCGCGGATGTCCTGCTCGGAAATGAGCGCCCGCACGTCTTGGTCGGCAAGGAGTTCCTCCATGAGGTCCTTCTTCTGTTCCCAGACCTTCATGGCATTGCGCTGGACGAGCTCATAGGAACGCTCGCGGGAAGCGCCGGCCGTGGCGAGTTTGAGGAGCACCCGCTGCGAGTTGAAGAGCCCTCCCATGAGCTCGAGGTTCCTCTTCATGTTCTCCGGGTAGACGACCAGGTTGCCGATGAGGCCGATCGCCCGGTTAAGCATGAAATCGAGGACGATGGTGGCATCGGGACCGATGACCCGCTCGACCGAGGAGTGGGAGATGTCCCGCTCATGCCACAGGGCCACGTTTTCCTGGGCCGAGACGGCATAGCCGCGCACGAGGCGGGCAAGTCCCGAGAGGTTTTCCGACAGGACGGGATTGCGTTTGTGGGGCATGGCGGAGGAACCCTTCTGCCCCTTGCTGAAGAACTCCTCGGCTTCCAGCACCTCGGTGCGCTGCAGGTGCCGGATTTCCACCGCAAACTTCTCGATGGAGGAGGCGACGATGGCAAGAGCGGAAAAGTACTCGGCATGCCGGTCACGCTGAATGATCTGGGTGGATGCCGGCGCGGGCTTGAGGCCAGCTTTGCGGCACACGAACTCCTCCACCTGGGGATCGATGTTGGCGAAGGTTCCGACGGCACCGGAAATCTTGCCGTAGGCGATGGTTTCCCGCGCCGCTTCCATGCGGCGCAGGTTGCGCCGCATCTCGTCGTACCAGAGGGCCATCTTGATACCGAAGGTGACCGGCTCGGCATGGATGCCGTGGGAACGGCCGATCATCGGCGTCATCTTGTGCTCGAACGCCCGTTTCTTAATGACCTCCATGAGCCGCTTGATGTCGTCGATGATGAGATCGGCGGCTTCGGCAAGAAGCATGGCGAATGAGGTATCGAGGACGTCGGAAGAGGTGAGCCCCAGGTGGACGAAACGGGAATCGTCACCGATGTAGTCGGCCACCGACGTGAGAAAGGCAATGACATCATGCTTCACGGTCCGCTCGATCTCGTCGATGCGCGCGATATCGAAGCTCGCCTTTTGCTTGATCCGCTCCACCGCCTCGCGGGGAATTGCCCCCATCTCGGCATGGGCCTCACAGGCGTAAATCTCTATCTCCAACCACTTCTGGTAGCGATTCTCCGGCTCCCAGATACGGGTCATTTCAGGACGACTGTAACGTTCGATCACTCTTTCGTTTCTCCCTTCGTTTATCGATATTCCAAAGACTGTTATCTACCGTGTCGGCGCACCAGCGCCGCACCACACCTCAGGCAAGTCCCAGTACTTCGCTCACCCGCTCCTGGCTGCCCACAAAGAGATGCGGAGTACAGATATTCTGCCCGTCGAGAAGCGATGCCGCCATATCCCTGGCGACAGCAGGATCGTTGTTCACTTCCGAAAGATGAGCCAGGAAAACCCCCTCAAGTTCCGGGTGGATCAGAGCATCGAGGAGTTCGCGCGACTGGGTGTTCGACAGGTGCCCATGTCGCGACTTGATCCGCTGCTTCAGGTGCCAGGGGTAAGGGCCGTTAAGAAGCATCTCCTCGTCGTGGTTGGCCTCTAGGACCAGCGCCCGGCAGCCCCACAGCTTTTCTTTCACCAACCCGGTCGCGATGCCCAGATCGGTGGCAATCCCAATTCGGCCGTTATCGCTTTCGATGAGAAATCCGACCGGATCACAGGCATCATGGGTAATGGGAAAGGGATCGATGAGGATGTCCTTGAAGGCAAAGGAATGACCGGATTCGAACTCGACGACCTCGGCGGCACCGAAAATGGCACGGCATGCCCCGGCGGTCGGATAGCTTATCACGAGGGGTATCTTCAGTTTCCGGGCAAGTGTGCCGGCACCGCGCGTATGGTCGGTATGCTCGTGACTTATCAGGATAGCGTCCAACTCTGCGCCTTCAACACCGATGGACTGGAGTCGGGTGA
>DATDMX010000299.1:0-4395 GCA_036518575.1 Geobacteraceae bacterium
TCCACCGTCCCCGTTCTTCAGGCAGTCGCCAATCCTTCCCACTACGCGCAAGATCGGATGGGGAATTCTGGCGCAGACAAGTGGCCATGCATGCCGGATGAATTCCCTGAGGCCGTGGACGTTCATCGGGCTGGCAGAACCAACAACAAGGACCGTGTTGGCGACCGCTTCGTCGCCGATAGCGGCGGCGACCTCGTAATCGATACCCACCGTTATCACAGGCCGCTCCGGCACCAGCTCCTTAAGCATTCGGGCTTCATGATCCTGAATGGCGATGATGACATCGCTACGCAACAGATATGCCCTTTCTTCCCCGGGAGAGCAGTGCAGCGGATAGGGGATCGCATGCGCCCTCACCTGCTCCTCTATACGCGAGAACACGTCGTGGGTGTCCAAGAGCTTCAGGATTCCCGGCGGCACTGCATCGAGGCATGGCGTCGAGAAAACGTATTCGGCAAGGACCGCGTCGGGCCGGCATTCCCTGCACAAGTGCCGCGTGATACGGCCGAGCTTTTCCGGACAATGGTTCTTCTTCGTGAATCTCGACTTGTTTTCGCTCCGGCGGACGCCGGAAAGGGTCATACAGAGCGCGCCATACTCGGCAAGCTTGGCGATAAATCGGAGCCCGCACAACAGGTGCTTACCCAGACCGCTCCTGATGCCTATGGCCCCGTCGCCCGGCACGAACACGTAGTCATCGATAAGGTGGACACTGTCTACCGTCGTCTGGAGGAGCTCCATCTCCCTCCGAGACAGAGGAGGGTGGTTTAGAAGCAACACGACCCGGTACCCCTCGCTCCGCAGCCACGTCAACATCCTGTGGATGCGCAACTGGTTTCCCGCTGCGGGCGGATACGGCACGACATGGGAAACAACGAGTATCGTTCTGTCGGGCGTATTCACGACTGTCCCACCGTTGCGGCCGCATGATGACGACATTTGCCGAACCGTTCCCGGGAAAAATCGCCGATCCCCAGGAGGGCGAGACGACCGGAAGCTCCCTGCCCCAGGCGGTAAAAGTTCAGGGCCTCCAAAACCTTGCGCAGGAAGACGATCGGAAAGAGCCGCGGCCGGTGCTTCGCAGTGAAGAGGAGGCAGTTTCTGTACAGGTAGTAGTAGTACATGGCGCTGTGATCACCAAGGCTGCAGGAAATCTTGTGCCAGACATGGGAGCTGGGCACAAAGAGCACCTTGTAGCCCGCCCTCCGCATCCGCTCGTTCAGGTCAGTCTCCTCGAAAAGGAGGAAATAGCGCTCGTCCATGAGGCCCACGGCCTCGATGGCATCCCTGCTGACCATGAGGCTGCAGCCGGTGATGTAGTCGACCTCCCGCACCTCGTCGAACTGCCCCTCGTCCGTCACCCCCTCGCCGGTATGCCCCGTACTCCCGCGCGCATACTTGATCCAGCCCCCGGCAAACCAGACCCGGCGGGGATCGTCGTAGTAGTAAATCTTCGACCCGACAATCCCGGCCCCCTTCCTCGCCTCGAACACCTCCACCAGCTCGGTCAACGCTTCCGGGGCAATGATGGTGTCGTTGTTGAGAAGCCAGACGTACTTCGCGCCCCTGGCGAGGGCATAGTCTATCCCCCGGTTGTTGCCGCCGGCAAACCCCAGGTTCTCCCCGGTCTGCAGGAATTCCACATCCGGAAACTCACCGCGCAGAAAAGCCTCCGAACCGTCCGTGGAGCCGTTATCCACGACGAGAATGCGGTAGTTGCCATACGTCGTCTTGCGGCAGGACAGGAGGCACTCCCGCGTGTCGTCGCGGCCGTTCCAGTTGAGGACGATGATGTAGACGAGATTGTCACTCACGCGAAACGTTGCCTCCCCTTCGACGCCATGACGTCGTCGTAGATGGCCAGGAGCTCCTCCACGTACCGGGCGATGGTCTTCGGCCGGCGGGCATGTTCCGAGAGGCGGCGCAGCTCCTGCCGGTCGTCAATGAGCTTTTTGAGCGCCGCCGCAAGCCCGGCCGCGTCGCCGGCCTCGAACAGGAGGCCGTTCACGCCGTGGCTCACCACCTCCGCCATTCCTCCCAGGTCGGAAGCGATGACCGGGCAGGCAGCGGCCTGGGCCGCGTAGATGACGAGGGGAGTGTTTTCATACCAGACCGACGGGACCACGAGGACGTCGATCCCCTCGAACACCTCGCCGATCCGCTCTTTGGCGAACGTCCCGCACAGCGTCATGCGGGGGTCGCCGGCCATGAGGCGCTTCAGCTTCTCCACATACTCAGGGAAGAGACCGGGATCACCGTACATCTTCACCTCGCACGGCACATCCCGGCCGAGCGAGCGGACCGCCTCCACGAGGACATGCGCCCCCTTAGGGTCATAGAGCGTACCGATGAAACCGATGCGTAGCACCCCCCCGCCCCCCCCCTTGACGCGGGGAGCGATGTGGGAAGTATCGATGCCGTAGCGGGAGAAGTGGACCTTTGCCGGGGAAAGCCCGTGCTCCACGAGAATCCGCTCCATGAGCCGGGTCGGGACGATCATCCGGTCGAGGAGGTTCATGCGCTCCCGCAGAAAAGCCTGCCGCGTGGCATAGGCCTCCAGAAACGGGACAGGAGGCCGGCCGCGGCGGCGGGCTGCAATGCCGTTGGCCATCATGAGGATCTCCACGAGCCGGTCCGGCAGGCACTCAAGGATCGCCCTCTTCGCGGTGGGCTGCGAAATGGCGGCCACGTGGCGCAGGCACTTGACCCCGAACCGGTCGGGGCCCGGGCAGATGGAATTGTCGGTCAGGCGCAGCTGAAAGGTGGGGCAGATGAGCCAGAAATCGGTGGGGGTCATTACTGCCGGAATGCCGAGGTCGTGGCACACATCGATGGCCGAGGCGGAAAGCCGCCCCAGGTGGAAAAAATGGACAACGTCGGGCTTCAGATCTTCGAGATAGGCGCGAAAATGGCGGGCGAAAAAACGGTTGTTGAACTCGGCCTCGTTGGCATTCCACTGCTCGCCCATGGGAACGGGTGCATAGTGGAAGCGCTCGACGGGAATGCCGTCATACTCGTAGCGGTCGAAGCGTTCCTCGTCGGGGAGATCGTTGCGGCCCGGAAAACCGGTGACGACATGGACCTCGTGACCGAGGCGTTTCAACTCCCTGGCGGTCTCAAAGGTCAGGATCTCGGTACCGGCAAAGAAGTCCGGGAGAAACAGGTGAGTGGTGAGGACAATTTTCAAAAAGTGTCACCGCGAGGAAAAGAATGCCCGCGTGCCTCAGAACCGCGGGGTTTCTCTGCATTCTCCCATAATCAGCCGGCAAAATACAAGTTTTTGACGAACTCCCACGTGCGTGCGATGCCGTCTGCGAGCGACACGGACGGTGTCCAGTTGAGTTCGCGCCGGGCGCGGGCGATGTCGAGGTAGATCGCCGGCACATCGAAGGGGCGCCCGGGCTTGTAGACCACCTCCAGCTCCAGCCCGGTCACCGCACGGATGGCGGCAACGATTTCATTCAACGAATACCCCCTGCCGCTTCCGATGTTGAAGACACGGAATGGTGAAGCGGTGGTGGCCGCCCGGTAGAGGCCGTCGATCATGTCGTCGATGTAGACGTAGTCGCGCACCACCTCCCCGTCCCCCCAGATCTCGATCGCCTCGCCCCGAGCAGCCCGGCCGAGAAAGACGGCGATCGCCCCCTGGATGCCCGTGGGGTTCTGGCGGCTCCCGTAGGGGTTTGATAGGCGGACGACGGTGTAGTCGAGGCCGTGGAGGTGCTGGTAAAGCGCCAGGTACTTCTCGATGGTGAGCTTGGTAATGCCGTAGGAGCACTCGGGGTCGGTGGGGCTCTCCTCGCTGATGGGGAGCTGCACGGGGCGGCCGTACACGGTGCCGCCGGACGAGGTAAAGACAACTTTCCCGACTTTTTTCGCGACGCACTGCTCGAGGAGGAAGAGGGTCTCGACGACGTTTGACTGTACGTCGAAGGCCGGGTCGTCATTGGAGGTCTTGGGAAGAGACGTGCTGATGAGGTGGAAGACGGTGTCGATCCCCTCCAGCGCCTCGGCCAGCAACCCCCGGTTACCGAAGTCGCCAAAGCGGTAGTCGACGCCGGCCAAGGGCTTGCGGTAGTGCTCCTCGTACTTGTCGAAGACCCGCACGCCGTGCCCCTCCGCAAGGAGTCGGTCCACGAGGTGGGAGCCGATGAAGCCGTTGCCGCCGAGGATAAGAGTGTTCATGGTATGGTAAAGGCCTCCCAGGATGCAGTTTCGGTTGGAGGGGGAATCTAGTTGAGGTCAGCAGGAAGGCTCACGTCCTCCGCCGGCATTCCCACCACAGGTATTTCAGGAGCTTCATGCCCGTGGGCAAAATCTTGAACTGCGTCTCCCCATGGGGCCGCGCAACCTCGGTTGTCGGGAACTCCGTCCGCTTCAGTCGCAGCCGGTATG
>DATDMX010000300.1:0-8508 GCA_036518575.1 Geobacteraceae bacterium
GCCTCCTCCGCCGGTTTCGGCGCTGAATAAAGGGTGAGAAGCGAGGCGCAAAGGGTATTAACGAGTGCCTGGGGGAGAAGTTGGGGCAGCAGCGTGGCGTAGAGGCCGTCGGCGGTCGAGTAGAGGAGGAGGAGCAGGAGCTGCAACAAGCCTGAGACCACGGTGGCGACAAACACCACGAGGAGCATGAGGAAACGGCTGTCGGCGTAGAGGTAATCGGCCACCGTCTTGAGGAACAGGTAGATGGCGAGGAACGTGAACCCGTTGAGACCGAGGTAGAGCCCGCTGAAGCAATCCTGGAGAAGACCGATGAAGAAGGCGAGGCACCACCCCCCGCGCATCGTCACGCGCAGCCCCAGATAGACAACGGCAACCATGAGGAGGTTAGGGCGGAACGAATCCTCGAGATAGACGGGAAATACCGTCACCTGGAGGAGGAGTGCCAGGGCGATGGCAATGGAAAACTTGACGATCTTAATCATGTGGCTGCTGGATCAACACCAGTACTTCTTCGAGGTTGGCAACCGAGACGATCGGACGGACCTCGATCGTTTGGAAAATGCCGTATTCGCCTTTCTTCACCATGGTGACCTCCCCCAGCGGAAGCCCCTTGGGGAAAATGCCGCCGATGCCCGAGGAAACGACGAGGTCGCCGCCCTTTACGTCGTCATCACGGGAAGCGAATTCCAGGGAACAGCGCCCGCCTCCTTTGCCCTTGAGCACCCCGCGTGCCCGGGACCGCTGGACGGTGGCGGCAACGCTGCTTGCCGTATCGGTGACGAGGAGCACCCGGGAGCTGCCGGCAGCCACTTTCACCAACTGGCCGACGATGCCGTCCGCGGCGACGACCGGCAGCCCTTCGCGCAGACCGTCACGCAGGCCGCGGTCGATGACGAACGTCTTGAACCAGGGGGAGCCGTCCTCGCCGATGACCGATGCCGTGATCGTCGGCTCGCGCAGGGACGTCTTCAGGTCGAGGAGCCGCTTCAACCGCTCGTTGGCGTAGAGCGCCTCCTGGCTCTCCACGAGCCTGCCGTTGAGCACCCTGACCGCCTCCAGCAGCTTCTTGTTCTCGCGACGGACCTGGACCAGGTCGAGGTAGTCGCCCCATATCCCCGCAAAGAAGCCGTTTCCCCGGGAAAAACCACCGGCGAGAGGGGCAGTTGCGTTCATGATGACGCGCTCAAAAGCGTTGGCGTGTTCCTTGTTCCGCAGGTTCAGGGAATAGAACATGAATGCCAGCAGGAGCACGATGCCGGCGACGATATGAATCCTGTATTTCCTGATCAGTTCCCACATGTTCCAGCTTCATCCCCGACTCCGACCTCGTGGAAGGAGCCCGGAGCACACAGCACGCGAGCACGGCGCTGCATGCAAAAACGGGTAAGGGGAGACCGTGAGTCCCCCCTTCCCTTTGGTGGTTCGGAAAATGTTCCCCCGCTGCCAGCGCGGCGGGGCGGTTGCCTAATCCAGAGTGAAGGTCGACTCCGCCGCTTCCTCATGGCGGATTTCGTCCACCGGGGACTTCTTCCCCTCGCCGGCGTAGAGCTGGTTCGGGCCGTTGAAAACGATGCCGCAGTCGGTGCCGACGTTCTTGTAGGCGTGCACTACTCCCGGCGGCACGATGAGGAGCGCAGGGCTGTCGACGCCGGTATAGATGATCTGCTTGACGCCGAAGGTGGGCGAGTCTTTGCGGGCGTCCCAGAGGTAGACCTTGAAGTTCGACGGCCCGATGAAACAGAAATAATCGGTCTGGTCCACGTGCTCGTGGGGACCACGGGCCACACCGGGCTGGGTCATGGAAATGTAGGCCATGACCGGCATCACGTCGGCGGGCAACTCGTCGCTGCGATAGAGCTCGGCGAGCCATCCCCGTTCGTCGAGATACTTGGCCAGCGGCCGGACGACCACATCATGGATCCTGCCCTTGGTGAATTCCTGACGGGACACGGTCATCGTTTCGCTCCTCCGCACAGTTCGACTTCGTTGTAAACACGGACCAGGTACTCACGATAGGAGGAATTGGGCGTGGCATCGATTGCCGCCGCCATGCCCCGGCAGTCGATAAACCCCATCCGCAGGGCAATCTCTTCGAGGCAGGCGATCTTCAACCCCTGACGCGCTTCCAGGGTACCGATGAAGTGGCTTGCCTCAAGGAGGCTCTGGTGGGTGCCAGTGTCGAGCCAGGCGACCCCCCGGCCGAGTTTTTCCACCATCAGCTCGCCATGAGCCAGGTACTGGCGATTGACGTCGGTGATCTCCAGCTCGCCGCGGGGAGAAGGGGTAAGCGCCTTGGCGATCTCCACTACCCGACCGTCATAGAGATAG
This sequence comes from Geobacteraceae bacterium, assembly GCA_036518575.1. Classification (GTDB taxonomy): domain Bacteria; phylum Desulfobacterota; class Desulfuromonadia; order Geobacterales; family Geobacteraceae; genus DATDMX01. The sequence continues at coordinate 2,329 of DATDMX010000300.1, forward strand.
AGGCCGGGAATGGCGTAGTGGGACTTGGGCTTAGCCGGTTTTTCCTCGATGCCGACCACCTGCCCGGCCTCGTTGAACTCCACGACGCCGTAGCGCTCCGGGTCGTGCACATAGTAGCCGAACACCTTGGCGCCCTGCTCGAACTCCGCCACGGCCTTGTCGAGTCCCATCTTGCCGTAAAAAATGTTGTCGCCGAGGATGAGGCAGACCGGATCGCCGGCAATGAATTCCTCGCCCACGAGAAACGCCTGGGCGATCCCCTTGGGCTCAGGCTGGATCTTGTAGGTCAGCGAGATTCCCCACCGGGAACCGTCGCCCAAAAGCGCCTGGAAGCGAGGGGTGTCATGCGGGGTGGAGATGATGAGGATGTCGTTGATCCCCGCCATCATGAGCGTGGCAAGGGGGTAGTAGATCATCGGCTTGTCGTACACCGGCTGGAGCTGCTTGCTCGCGACGAGGGTCAAGGGATAGAGCCTGCTCCCCGCCCCGCCGGCGAGGACGATACCTTTCTTGATGGCCATGAGGTATTCCTGGAGAACTGTAGTGGGCGCCGCTGCGCCAAACTGGCGAAAAAACCTTATTTTTGTAGCATACTTCGGTAAAAGGCGTCAAACACTAATTGGTCGAGGTATCCGCAGCCAGGATCGCGTCGACAGCAGCCCCGAGGTCGTCGTGACACGCAACTCCGGCGGGGAGGAGCCCCTCATCGGCGGCTCCGTAACCGGTCCGCACGAGGAGTGGCTGGCAGCCGGCAGCGAGCCCGGCTTCCACGTCAGCCAGCTTGTCGCCGATCATGTACGAGGCGGTCAGGTCGATATCGAGGTCGGCAGCTGCCTGCAGGAGCATGCCCGGAAGCGGCTTGCGGCAGGCACATTCCCGCTGGTACTCGCCCACCCCGTGCTCCGGGTGGTGGGGGCAGAAATAGTAGGCATCGACCGCCGCCCCGAAGGTGGCCAGTTCCCGGTCGAGGTGGCGGTGCAGCGCGCAGAGGGCCGCCTCGTCGTAGTAGCCCCGGCCGATCCCCGACTGGTTCGTGACGACGACCACGACGAAACCGGCCCGCTTCAACCGGGCGATCGCCTCGGGAACGCCGGGAATGAAGGCGAAATCGTCCACCCGGTGGAGATACTCCCGCTCCTCGTTGATGGTGCCGTCCCGGTCGAGGAAAACGGCCCGTTTCCCCGTATGCCTTACGTCCGCACCTATCACGAAAAGAGCCGGCGCTCCACCAGATCGCAGACGATATGGATAATCGTGATGTGGCCCTCCTGGACATGGGGGGTCTCGCGGCTCGGCACGGTGAGATCCACGTCGACGACCTCCCTGATCGTCCCCCCGTCGCCCCCGAGAAGGCCCACGGTGCGGCAGCCGCGCTCGGCGGCCAGGAGAAGGGCGCTGCGGACATTGCCCGAGTTGCCGCTCGTGGAGATACCCACCACCACGTCGCCGGGGGCAGCCAGGGCATCCACCTGGCGGCGAAAAACATCCTCGAAGCCATAGTCGTTTCCGACTGCCGTGAGGATGGAGGTATCGGTGGTGAGTGCAATGGCCGGTAGCCCCCGGCGCTCCATCTTGAAACGGCCCACCATCTCGGCGGCAAAGTGCTGGGCATCGGCAGCCGAGCCGCCGTTACCCATGACGAGGAGTTTCTTCCCCTCCCCCAGTGCCCCTGCCAGCAGATCAACCACCTCCGCGATCCTTCCCACAAGCGCCTGCTCGATCGCCGTCATCACCCGGGCATGCGCCTCAAGGCGCGCCGTTATCTGCTCATTCATGGTCATGTTCTCCCTTCAGATCGTGCCCCTCTTGGCCAAAGCGGCGTCCCGACGCCACGAGAAGATCCTCCAGTTCGGCAAAGGAAATGCTTGTCCCGGCTTCCGGAAAAAGAGCTTCCCCTTCTCCCCGAACGAAAACCGGACTGTCCGGAAGGCTGCGAAGCCGTGCGACCTCGCGCCGCAGCCATCCGCCCGCAAAAAAGGCCGGGTACGGTTGCCACGTGATGTTCTCATGGCCGGGAATCACCCCTCCCTTGACCGCTTCCTTCAAAAGTTTAGCGCAGAGAAGGACGTCGAAGAGGTGTCCCTGTCGCGCCCCCCGCAGGAGGACCTCACGCTGGCGGCAGAGGGAGGCGAAATCGGCTTCCTTGGAGATGTACAGACAGAAACGGCGCACCTCTCCCCAGCGCTCGCGGTAGAGGGAGATGCTGCGCTGAAGCATTTCTTCGCGACGGACAGTGGAGCCGAGAAGGACCTCCTCACGAAACGTGACGGGCCCGCTTGCCACGCCAACGGTGCGAAAGCCCGCCTGCCAGGCACGGCGCGAATAGTCCCGAAGACACCAGATGCCGGCATCCAGGCCGGCGTCCAGACCGCCGACAGCCTCGAAAAGGGAGCGCCGCACGAGCATGGCGGCAAAGGAGCCATGGTCCTTTTCAGCGGACACCACGTTAGATGGCACTTTCCCGCCGGAGCCAGCGATGAGGCGCGGTACGAGGATGCCGGCGTCAGCGTGGGCACGACCGAAATCCAGGAGCGGCTCGAGCCACCCCGGCGACACCATGGAGGTATTCCTCACTGCGGCAAGCCAGGGGGCTTCGCCGCGGGCAAGGCCCCGGTTGGCCGCCTTGACGAAACCGAGGTTCGTGTCGCTCCGCACGAGGAGGGCCCGGTCATCGAGGACCTCGGCCATCTCTTCGAGGAGGCGCTCCGTTTCCCGGTCGCTGCCGTTGTCCACGAGAATAAGGCGGGCGCCGGGCGAATGGGCGGCCAGGTTCACGATGCAGCTACGGGTTTCAACCGGATCGTTCCAAACCGGAACGACTATGTCGACGGTACAATCGGTCATGTCCGTTCTACTCGCATCAACAGAAAAGGGCGAAGCAGGTGAATCCCTTGCTTCGCCCTACGGTCAGCAGCGGCCTCGGCGGCGGCAGGCGTCAGGAGCTGACGGCAACCGTGCGCAGGAGGTTGAGTTCGTCGAGGACCTTACCCGAGCCGAGCACGACGCAGGAGAGGGGATCCTCGGCGGTCACCACCGGCAGGCCCGTCTCCTCGCGCAGCAGTACGTCCAGGTGCCGCAGGAGCGCCCCACCGCCGGCCAGGACAATCCCCTTGTCGACGATGTCGGCCGCGAGCTCGGGCGGAGTCCGCTCCAGGCAGATGCGGACCGCTTCCACGATGGCATTCACCGGCTCGGAGAGCGCCTCGCGAATCTCCACCGAGTTGATCTCCTGGGTCTTGGGGATACCGGAAACGAGGTCGCGCCCCTTCACCTCCATGGTGAGCGTCTCACCGCCGGGGAAAGCCTCGCCGATTTCAATCTTGATGATCTCGGCCATGCGGTCGCCGATGAGGAGGTTGTACTTGCGCTTGATGTACTGGACGATCGCCTCGTCCATCTTGTCGCCTCCCACCCGCACGCTCTTGGTGTAGACGATGCCGGCCAGCGAGATGACCGCCACTTCGGTGGTGCCGCCGCCGATATCGACAATCATGTTGCCCGAGGCCTCGGTGATGGGGAGACCGGCACCGATGGCAGCCGCCATCGGCTCCTCGATGAGATAGACCTCCCGGGCACCGGCCGATTCGGCCGACTCCTTCACGGCCCGCTTCTCCACCTGAGTGATTCCGGAGGGTACGCAGATGACGATGCGGGGGCGCACGAGGGTCTTGCGATTGTGAACCTTGTGGATGAAGTAGCGAAGCATCTCCTCGGTGATGTCGAAATCGGCGATAACGCCGTCCTTCATGGGACGAATGGCGGTGATGCTCCCCGGCGTGCGTCCGAGCATCTTCTTCGCCTCCATGCCCACGGCAAGGACTTTCTGCTGGCCGCTGTTGAGTTTCTGCACGGCCACGACCGATGGCTCGCGCACGACGATCCCCTTTCCCTTGAGGTAGACGAGGGTGTTGGCGGTGCCGAGATCTATGGCAAGGTCGTTGGAAAACATACCGAAGAGATAATCAAAGATTTTCAACATGATGACTCCTTTCACGTTACGGCTAACAAAGCGGGAAATGGTAGCAGATTCAACATTTTGTTGCAAGCGGGAAAAGAGAAAATGTTTGAAGAAGAGTGGCGGGGATCAGCTCTCGGTCGTCACCCGAGAGCCCATAAGTCGAGATTGGGGAAGTAGTGTCACGGGAGGGAAGTCATGCTTTGATATGTACCGGGAAGAAACGGTGCCGCTGGCGAGACTCTACGACGCGGAACCGTCCCGTCCTCTCATTTTTCGAATATAGTCGCCGGCTGCCACATCGGAAGCGTCGACGTGACGGGCCAGCCATTCCACGAGGGCCTTGCTCGTGGCGCGCAACGCTTCGTCAAGGGAGCCGCCCGTGGACAGTTTCGACTTCACGGTCCACATTTCCAGAACGAAGAGCCTGTGCTCCTCACGGTGCTCTGCCGCGCCGGGATATGCATACCGGTCAAAGAGCCGTTCCTCGGCGGCGAAATGGGAACTCACATAGTCGTCCAGGAACTTGAACATCTGCAAAAGGTCCTTCTTGTAGACATTACCGTCGAGCGCCGCCATGAACTCGTCGGACTTCGCGAAAAGCTCCCGGTGCTGCCTGTCTGCTTCCTCGTCTCCGAATATGTCTTCACGCTCTGAATGTTCAGCCACGGTGCACCCCCAAGCTTGTAGTTGGCAGGTGTTATTGTACTGCGAATCTTGCCCCGCTCAACCCCGTGACAAATATGTGAAGCCAATGGCTTCACTACGTTTTCACGCCAAAAAGCGCCCGTTAATCTAGGGTTGCTATTGCGGGGCAAATATATTACTATGCACAACCGCTGTCCGCAGCCCCTCGACCATCTCGCCGCAAAGGAGTCAGCCCAACAATGCTCGGAATCATGCGCAAGTACAAGCAGTCGATCCTCATCAAGCTTGTCTTCGGTATCATCGTCCTCTCGTTCATCGGCACCATCTTTCTCGTCTGGGGACGGGGAGACAAAGGTACCGCCCCCTCGGACTATGCCGCCAGGGTAAACGGCCAGAAAATCTCCATAGAGGAATACACGAAGACCTACTATCGGCTTCGCAGTGTGTATGAGCAGCTCTACGGCCGCTCCCTCACTCCCGAGATGGAGAAGCAGATGGGGATTAAGAAGATGGCCATCGAGTCCCTCATCGACAACGCCCTCATCGCCAAGGAAGCCGATAAGATGGGCATCAAGCCGAGCATGGATGAGGTATCGAACGCCATCGCCGCCATCCCCGCTTTCCAGAAAGACGGCGCCTTCAACTTCGAGCAGTACCAGCAGACCCTCAAGGCGAACCGGCTGACGACCAGCGAGTTTGAAGAGGGACAGCTGCAGGAGCTCAAAATCAAGAAGGCCCGCCAGAAGATCAAGGACAAAGCCGCCGTGAGCGACGACGAGGCGCTCCAGGCTTACAAGAAGCAACATGACAAGGTTGATCTCGCCTACGTCTCCTTCTCGCCGGCAGAACTCAAGGGGAGCATCAAGCTCACCGAACAGGAACTCACCGCCTACCTGCAAGGCCATCAGGACCAGTTCAAGACCCCCGAAGAGGTGAGCCTGAGCTACTGCCTCGTCGAGCCGGCAAAGGTGGCGGCAAAGGTGACGGTGACCGACGAGGAAGCCCAGACGTACTACCAGAAGAATATCGATCGCTACCAGAGCAAAGGCGAAATCCTTCCCTTTGCCGAAGTGAAGGATCGGGCCAAGGCTGACGCCCTCAGGGCGAAGGCGAGCAAGGCCGCCTACGAGATGGCCGCCGACGCCATCAACAAGAACCTCAAGACGGCCGACATCAAGGCGGTCGCAGCCTCGGTGGGGGCCAAGGTGGAGGAGACCGCTCTCTTTACTCTCCCCGCGCCGCCGGCAGCCCTCGCGACGGAGGCGGACGTCGTCAAGCGTGCCTTTGCCCTCAAGCAGGGAGAGCTGGGAGGCCCGGTGGAGACCCCCAAAGGGATCTACATCCTGAAGGTGAAGGAAAGAAAGGCAGCAGCCGTACCGCCGCTTGCCCAGATCAAGGCCCAGGTGGAAGCTCGTGCCGTGGACGATAAGGCCAAGGAACTCGCCAAGAAGAAGGCCGAGGAAGCCCTGACACTCCTTGCCAAGGCGGATTCGGGGCTGAAGACACAGGAAACCACTCCCTTCGGCTACTCGGCCAAGGGGGAGATTCCCAAGATCGGCACGTCGGACGAGATCATG
>DATDMX010000301.1:0-7954 GCA_036518575.1 Geobacteraceae bacterium
CAAGGAAGCGCAACAATTCATTCCCGGCGGGGTTAACAGCCCGGTACGAGCCTTCTAGTCGGTCGGAGCCGATCCCCTCTTCATCCGTAGCGCGGCGGGCCCCAGGATCGTCGACGTGGACGATAACACGTATATAGATTACGTGGGTTCTTGGGGGCCCATGATCCTTGGCCACTGCCACCCCGCGGTCGTCTCTGCCGTCCAGGCAGCGGTTGCAGACGGCAGCAGCTTCGGTGCCCCCACCGAACTGGAGGTGATCCTGGCAGAGATGGTTGTCCAGGCGGTACCGTCAATCGAGATGGTACGAATGGTGAGCTCCGGCACTGAAGCCACCATGAGCGCCATCCGACTGGCACGCGGCTACACCGGCAGAGACAAGATTCTCAAGTTTACCGGCTGTTACCACGGCCACGCCGACTCTCTCCTCGTCAAGGCCGGCTCTGGTGCCGCGACTTTCGGCGTACCGGACTCCCCGGGAGTCCCCGCCGACTTTGCCAAGCACACCCTGACCGCAGCCTACAACGACCTTGAGTCGGTTCGCTCGCTCGTAGCCGCCAACAAAGGAGAAGTCGCCTGCGTCATCGTCGAGCCAATCGCCGGCAACATGGGAACCGTCCCCCCCCGGGAAGGCTTCCTTGAAGGACTTCGCACACTTTGCACGGAAGAGGGGATAATCCTCATTTTCGACGAGGTAATGACCGGTTTCCGCGTGGCATACGGCGGCGCCCAGGAGCTTTACGGCGTCACCCCCGACATGACGACCCTCGGCAAGATTATCGGCGGCGGCCTTCCCGTGGGCGCCTTCGGCGGCAAGAAGGAAATCATGCAGATTCTTTCACCCGCGGGTGGCGTCTACCAGGCGGGCACCCTCTCCGGCAATCCGCTGGCCATGACGGCTGGGATCGAGACCCTCAAGCTCCTCCAACAGAAAGACTTTTACCGCAAACTCGACGAGAAGAGCGCCTATCTTGCCGCAGGCATAGCCCAGGCAGCCAAAGATGCGGGGTACCCCCTCTTTTCGACCAGGGTCGGGAGCATGTTCTGTGCTTTCTTCACCGGAAACGAAGTCGTGGACTGGTCTTCAGCTTCATCCTGCGACACCAAGGCCTTCGCCAAGTATTTTCTCGCCATGCTTGAACAGGGAATCTACCTCGCGCCGTCCCAGTTTGAAACTGCGTTCGTCTCCATAGCCCACACCGATGCCGACCTGGATGCTACAATTGCCGCGGCGAGAAAAGCCTTCAAATCACTGTGACACCCCTATTTAGGCAGAGGCTATGGAGGACCCACAGGCGCTTCTCCATAGTCTCCCCGCCGGGCGGGTCACATCTTCCCATTAATTGGGTTGACAACCAACCACTTCTATGCTATTCAGCATTGGTTTTGTGCGCGGCAGAAGGCGCCGTGCTCCGGACGAGCGATGAACGACGATAAGAAAAGCCTTCTCAAGACCCTCGGCCTCGTGTCCAGCATGGGCATCTCCGTTGCGGTCGCAATCGCAATGGGCGTCTTCATCGGCCTCAAACTCGACGGTTGGTTCGGCACGAAACCCTGGTTTTTCTTCATTTTCCTCTTTATCGGTATAGCTGCCGGTTTTCGTAACATGTATATAATTGCCGGACGGGAAATCCGCAAGAATGAGCATGGTGAAGATAAGCGAGAATAACATCGTCACCGTCCTCTTTGGCCTCAGTGGTTCCATCCTGCTCCTACTGTCTCTCTGCGGAGCACTTTTCGGATCGCTGAAATTTGCCGCAAGCATTCTGACCGGCGGGATATTGGCTCTGGTAAACTTCTTCTGGCTTCTCAATGCCATGAAGAAAGTTCTGCAACTACCCGTCGCCACTGCTGGCCGTTTTGCCCAGTTGCGCTACGTTATGCGCCTTGCGGCCATGGGGATTATACTCTACGTCCTCATCGTTCATGTGGGCATGGACATTATCGGCTTAATCATCGGTCTTTCTGTCCTAGTCATAAGCATCACCGGACTGGCCCTTTATAAGTTGACCTTCAAAGGAGGTTTGTAACAATGGTTCATCCCCTGTTATTCCTACAGTTCTTCCGCACACTGCTTGAACCCCTGCACATCGGCGAGGCTTCCTGTGACGCCATCGCCTACACGTGGCTCATCATGATCCTGCTGCTGGTCCTGGGCAAGCTGGCCACCAGCAGCATGAAGAGCGTGCCCGGCGGCCTGCAAAATTTCATGGAAGTGATCGTTGGTGGCATCGAAAAAATGGTCGTCGAGACCATGGGCGAGCATGGTCGCCCCTTCTTCCCCCTCATTGCCACCTTGGCCATTTTTGTGCTGGTCTCCAACCTCATCGGCCTTATCCCCGGTTTCTTCCCGCCGACTGCCAATATCAACACCACTGCCGCCTGCGCAGTCGTCGTCTTTGTCACCACTCATATCGTCGGCGTCAAACATCACGGGATCGGCTACATAAAGCACTTTCTGGGGCCCATCGCCTGGCTGGCTCCCATCATGTTCTTCATCGAGGTGATAGGCCACTTTTCGCGCGTCATCTCCCTGACGCTGCGTCTCTTCGGCAACATGAACGGCCATGAACTCGTTCTCATCATCTTCTTTGGCCTGGCCCCGTTCCTGGTACCGCTCCCCATGATGCTCATGGGAGTGCTGGTCTCCTTCATTCAAGCCTTTGTTTTCATGCTCCTGGCAATGATCTATATTCAGGGCTCTCTGGAGCATGCCCACTGATCACAAAGAATGTAGGGGCGATTCATACCCCCCGTAAATATTTACATTCCTATACTGTTTAGGAAAAAACAACACCACAAGAGGAGGAAGTAGAAATGAGCTTTTTTACGATGTGTGTTCTGGCTGCAGGTATCGGTATGGCGCTCGGAACGGTAGGAACCGGTATCGGTCAGGGTCTCGCAGTCAAGAGTGCTGTTGAAGGTGTTTCCCGTAACCCCGGCGCTTCCGGCAAGATCCTCACCACCATGATGATCGGTCTGGCCATGATCGAGTCTCTGGCAATCTACGCCCTGGTTGTCTGCCTCATCATCCTGTTCGCCAACCCCTACAAAGAAATCGCCATGAAACTGGCTGAGACGGTGGCGAAGTAATTCGTTTTCTCAGAAGCAAAAAAGGGATGCCTTTTATGGGCATCCCTTTTTTTATTTTAGCGTCCCCTTGAGGAATTCCACCAAGAGCCGCACCCCGCACCCCGTGGCACCCTTGGGGAGGTGGCCGCCGCCTTTATCCTCCCAGGCCGTACCGGCAATGTCCAAGTGGGCCCACCGATACTTGCCGACGAATTGCCCAAGGAACCACCCGGCCGTGATTGTCCCCGCCGTCGGACCTCCAGCGTTTTTCAAGTCGGCGATATCACTCTTCATAAGCTCCCCATACTCTTCCCACAGAGGCAATTCCCACAGGCGCTCGCCAGTGGTCTCCCCAGCCTGCCTCAGGGCACGCTTGAGGCCGTTGTCGTTTCCCATGAGTCCCGTGGCGCAGGTACCGAGTGCAACGACACAGGCACCGGTGAGCGTTGCCACATCAATAAGAACACTCGGCCTGTAACGTTGCGCATAGTAAAGAGCGTCGCACAGAAGCATCCTCCCCTCGGCATCGGTATTGACCACCTCCACCGTCTTCCCGGCCATGGTGCGCACCACGTCGCCGGGCTTGTATGCACCACCATCGGGAAGGTTCTCGGCAGTCGGCACGAGGCCGACAATGTTAACCGGCAACCGGAGCCCCGCCGCTGCCTGAATAGCACCCAGCACCGCAGCCCCCCCTGCCATGTCATCCTTCATGCGCTCCATACCGTCACGAGGCTTGAGGGAGATGCCACCAGAATCGAAGGTGACGCCTTTGCCAACCAGCACAATGGGTCGGGCATCCTGTTTGCCCCCCCGATATTCGAGCACGATGAACCGGGGCGGCTGGCGAGAACCTTTGGCAACGGAAAGAAAGGCTTCCATTCCCAACCGCTCAATCTCCTCCCGTTCCAGAACACGGCATTCCACCCCCATCCGCCCGGACATCTCCAGGGCACGCTCTGCAAGATAGGCCGGCGTAGCCACGTTGCCAGGATGCGTAACGAGATCGCGCGTGAACGCAACCGCGCCGCAGACGAGGGCCGTCTCCCTTATGACGTCTTCCGCGCTGCGACACGTGACCTCATCCCTCGTAAGAAAGGTTACCTCTTCGCAAACGGACCGTTCGAGCGGCTCACTCTTGTAACAATCAAAAGAATAATTTCCGAGGTAAAAACCCTCGGCCGTCGCCCGCACGACCTCCGGCGCGGCATCACCCGCCTCGTGAAGTACTGACGCAAACCGTTGCACACCCGCTTTCGAAAGGGCCTGCAAAGCTGACCCGGCTGCACGGCGAAAGCGCTCAGGCGTTGCCTCTCTCCTCTTGCCCAAGCCAACAAGGAAAAGCCGTTCGGCCTCTCCTTTGCCCAGTGTATGAACGAGGAGGGACTTGTTGGCCTGACCGCCGAATTCACCCTGGTCGACGATGGCCTCCAGGGCGCCAGCCAGTACCGCATCAAGTGACCGCAAAAGCGGGTCGGAAAAAACCTCTCCCTCGAAGCACCCAACGACGAGAGCACGGCAGCGATGATGAACACAATCGTCAATGAGAACCTTGCATTCCATGTCTGAGCACCTCCATCAAGATTCGTACATTGTAGCAGAATCCCGTCGATTGCAAGCAGCGACACGAGCAACTACCCGCCTTGACATTTGCCAACCCCTATGGAATAGTGCGGTCATGCTCAAGATTGTCGCTGACATGCACACTCACACCATTGCATCCGGTCATGCCTATTCGACCGTCAACGAACTTGCTCACGCGGCGGCTGCCAAAGGGCTTGCGGCTATGGCGATAACCGACCACGGACCGGCCCTTCCCGGCGGACCGCATCTCTACCACTTCGGCGCCATGCGATTTATCCCTGAAAATATCGCCGGGGTGCGTATCTTTCTCGGCGTCGAGGCAAACATTCTCGACCATCGAGGCACCATTGATGTGCCCGAAGCGTATCAGCTCAAGCTGGATTTCGTCATGGCGGGGCTTCACGAAGGATGCAGCTTCGACAACCAAGGCGTAGTTCGCAACACCGAGGCAGTCGTCAATGCCATGCAAAACCCACGGGTAAAGGCCATCTCCCACCCGGGCAATCCATTGTTCCCCCTCGACTACGCCGTCGTGGTTGAGGCCGCCAAGGCGTCGACCACCGCCCTTGAAATCAACAACGCCTCTCTCCACATAAGTCGACAGGGAAGTCGTCCCAATTGTGAACGACTTGCCCGCCTCATTGCCTCAGCAGACTGCCCCGTTATTGTCGGGAGTGACGCTCATATAGCCCAGGGCGTCGGTTGCTTCGACGAGGCTCTGGCGCTCCTACAGGCTGCAGGCGTGGCCGAGAGCCAGATTGTCAATGCCGATTTCAAACGGCTCCTTGCCTTCCTCGCCAAACACTGATCCTATTTAGCGGCTCTCGGCAGATGCCTGGCGCCAGATGATGAGGTTGTAGCGATTCGGGGGTACATGGGGAAAGGAAGCCTCTGTCAGGAGGGGCTGGAAGTTGGGGGATTCTCGCTTACGTCGCGGACCAGCAGCGGAAGATGCACCGTGAAAACGCTTCCCTTGCCGAGCTCACTCATCACGTCAACCTTGCCTCCGTGAGCTTCCACGAACGACTTGACAAGGGCAAGACCGAGACCGCTTCCGCCGTGAGCGCGGTTGCGCGCCTTATCTACTCGATAGAAACGGTCGAAAATGTAGGGAAGATGCTCTTCCGCCATTCCTGGCCCGTTGTCGATGACCGCCACCCACGCCTGGTCAGCGTCGCGGTCGAGTTGCACCCTGATTGCTCCGCCTGCTTCGGTGTAACTCAGGGCGTTATCGAGTAAATTAAGGAAAAGCTGCCGCAAGCGCAGTCTGTCGCCCCGAACGTAAACCGAACTATCGCCCTCGAAGGCAAGCGATATGTTCTTGTCGACGGCAATGAGCCTAAGTTGCTGGATGAGCTCAAGCAGAATTTCACGCAGGTCAAGTTCTTCCAGACGAAGCGAGAGTTGCCCCTCCTCGGCCCGGGACTGTTCGAGGAGGTACTCGATAATTTCCGTCATCCGCTTTATTTCTTCCATGTTGCTGCGGAAGATTTCCCGAAACTCCTCCGGTTCCTTAGCCCATTTAAGCCCCACTTCGGTACCGCCACGCAGGATGGTCAACGGCGTTCGCAACTCGTGGGACACGTCGGCCGTAAACTGCCTTGTGCGGTTGAAAGAATTCTCCAGCCTGGCCAACGTGGCATTGAAGGTTGCGGCGAGACGCCCTATCTCGTCCTCAGGATTGACGATTTCCAGACGATGGCTCATGTTTTCCGCACTTATCTTCTGAGCACTCTTGGTGATGAGGTCAACGGGCTTTAACGCACGACCAGCCAAAAACCAGCCGCCATAGGAAAGGAGGACGAGGGACAGGGGAATGAGAACTGAAAAGATGAGAAGTATTTTGTTGAGGGTCTCCGTGGCATTCTTGAGCGAGCTGCCCACACGAACGATATTCAACAGCTTGCCGTCGACGATGACCGGAAAAATAATAGTCCGAATCGAATGGAGTTCGGGGCTGAACGCGGTATCGTAGACGACCTCGCCCTGGCTTGCGTCCCTGATGGCGCTCTTCGGCAACTCAAACCGAACGTCCTGAAGGTTCTTGGATCGGGACGTCAGCCTGCCGCCGTCATCAAAAAGCTGCACGTACTTGCTGGTAATCTTCGGGCCGAGAAAATCCTCAAGAACCTGGTCGAACACGAGGGGGGCCGAGTTGCGAAATGGCTCCATCGTCGGGCTCGCCAAGGCTTCGGCAATCGTAAGCAGCTCCTGGTCGACCTCCCGGTACAGCTCCGCTCTGATCGTTAGATAGAGAAAAGAGCTGAACAGTACCAGGATGATCGCCAAGGTCACCGAATACCAGAGAGTCAGTGAAAAACGGATTGACTTGAAGAACAAAAATCAATCCTCCTCTTTGAGGATGTAACCGACCCCCCTTACGGTGTGGATAAGCTTCTTGTCAGCATCACGGTCGATCTTTTTCCGCAGATAGTTGACATAGACATCGATGATGTTGGTGAAACTGTCGAACGTGTAATCCCAGACGTGATCGGCAATCATCGTTCTCGTCAGCACCTGGTTCGGATTGCGCATGAAGTACTCCAGGAGCCCGTACTCCTTGGCGGTCAGATCGATCTCCCGGTCCTTGCGCCACACCTTGTGGGTTACCGGGTCGAGCCGCAAGTCCGCAAAACGGATCTCGGCGCCCCGATCCATCTCGCTGCGACGAAGCAGTGCGCGAACACGGGCAAGCAACTCGGCAAAGGCGAACGGTTTGGTGAGATAATCGTCGGAGCCGGAATCGAGGCCGGCAACGATATCTTCGAGGGAGTCCTTGGCAGTCAGCATGAGGACAGGGGTCATGGTCTTCCTCCCCCGTAACTCCTTGACGACAGCCAGGCCGTCCTTCTTGGGAAGCATCCAGTCAAGGACGATGAGGTCATAGCTCTTTTCCAGGGCCATCTGCAACCCTTCATCTCCGTCACCAGCAGTTTCGACCTCGTAGTTTTCCTCCTCGAGACCACGCTTGATGAAACTTGATACCTTTTTCTCGTCTTCAACAACCAGAATACGCATGATTTTCTCCCTTCAAGCTTGTGTGATTAGAAAAATCCGGGTTCTCCCCCTCAGTCGATCAACACATTGTTCAGTCGCTTCAATATTTCGGCAGCCGCTTCTTCCACCGACCTGTTGGTCACGTCGAGGACCATCCACTCGGGGTGTTTGCGGTAAACTTGTCGGCAGGCCTCCAGCTCTTCCTCGACCCGCTCGTAGTCGGCGTAGCTTCCCCGCGGGCTCTGCCGCAGGTTGCGCAGCCTCGCCGCCCTCAGCTCCACGAGTCTCTTTGCATCAACAATAA
>DATDMX010000302.1:0-7606 GCA_036518575.1 Geobacteraceae bacterium
ATGGGGAGGCTCCTGCTGTTCTCGGTGATGAGTTTGGCAACTGTAACAAAAATCGGGCCCCGCGCCAAGCCCGGGAGGAGAAAGACTGTTCCGTCGGCTCCGATCGCTGACGCATAGGCTGCACAGACCCCCGCCCTGTGCTATACTCAGGCGTATGTACTGCCGCAAGGAGGCCATGATGGGCTACTCGGCGCTTCTCACCGACCTGTACGAATTGACCATGCTCGCCGGCTACCTGGAAGAGGGGATAGCGGCCAAACCGGCGGTCTTCGACCTGTTCTTCCGTAACAACCCCTTCAAGGGGGGATATGCCGTCTTTGCGGGACTCGACACGGCCCTTGCCTACCTTGAGGAGCTGCGCTTTACGGCGGATGAACTCGCCTACCTGGACGGGCTCGGCATGTTTCGTCCGGCGTTTCTCGACTTCCTTCGCGATTTCCGTTTCCGTGGTAGCGTCACCGCTCCACCCGAAGGGACCGTGGTCTTTGCCAACGAACCGCTTCTCACCGTGGAAGGGACTCTCGCCGAAGCCCAGTTTGTGGAGACCGCCCTTCTCAACATCATCAACTTCCAGACCCTCGTCGCCACCAAGGCTGCCCGCGTGACCTATGCCGCCGCAGGAGGCACCGTACTCGAATTCGGCCTGCGCCGCGCCCAGGGTCCCGATGGCGGGCTCTCCGAGGCACGGGCCGCCTACATCGGCGGGGTACGGAGCACGAGCAACGTGCTGGCGGGAAAGACCTTCGGCATACCGGTGAAAGGGACCCACGCCCACAGCTGGATCATGGCCTTCCCCGACGAGTTGACGGCCTTCCGAAAGTATGCCGAGGTTTTCCCCGACAGTTGCATTCTCCTCATCGACACGTACGACACCCTGAAAACAGGCCTCCCCCATGCCATCACCGTGGCCCGTGAGTTGAGGGCCCGGGGGCATGAGCTCATGGGGGTGAGGATCGATTCGGGGGACCTTGCCTATCTCTCCCGCGAGGCACGTCGCCTCTTCGACGAGGCCGGGTTCCCGGAGGTGAAGATCGTTGCATCCAACGAGCTCGACGAGCATGTGATCGACTCCATCCGGGAGGAGGGCGGACGGGTGGATATCTACGGCGTTGGTACGCGCCTGGCCACCTGCGCTGGCGAGGGGGGCGGGGCGCTCGGTGGGGTCTACAAACTCGTGCGGGTCGAAGAGCGGCCCAAGCTCAAGGTGACGAGCGATATCGCCAAGGCCACGCTCCCCGATCGCAAACGGGTCGTACGAGCCGTCGCCCCTGACGGCTCCTTCATCCAGGATGTCATCTGTCTGGCCGACGACGCTGTAACGCCGGGAGAGACCGTCTTCGATCCGGCGAACCCCCTTCAACACGTCTCCATTCCCCCGAATGCCTCGTTTCGCGACTTGCGCAGTGTCGTCATGGCGGATGGACAGCGCACCGCCTCCCGGCGCGAGACCCTCGACGAGCTGGCCGACCGGTGCCGCGCCGAGCTGGAGCGCCTGCCCCGGGGGTGTTTGCGGTTCATCAATCCGCACCGCTACAAGGTCTCCATGAGCAGCAGGCTCAACGACCTGCGGGCGCGGCTCATCGAAGAGGCGCTCGAAAGCCGTGCGCCCGGGTAGCGGTGGCGAAGGCGCATGCGAACCACAAGGAGTCACATTATGGAAGAGCGGGCAGTGTTACTAGTTGTCGATATGCAGGTCGACTTTTGCCCGGGAGGGAGTCTCGCGGTCCCGGGAGGAGATGACATCATCCCGGTGATAAACCGCTACATCGAACTCTGTCAGCGCTACAGGATCGCCATCTTTGCATCCCGCGACTGGCATCCTCCCGTAACCACCCATTTCAAGACGTACGGTGGCCTGTGGCCACCCCATTGCATACAGGGCACCGAAGGAGCGCGGTTTCATCCACTGCTCCGCCTTCCCGATAAGGTGACGGTCTTCTCCAAGGGGATGGACCCCGACAAGGATGATTACTCCACGTTTCACGCGCTCTGCGATGCCGGATACTACCTCGACGATCGCCTGAAGAAGGAAGGGGTGAGGAGGCTCTACCTTTGCGGCCTGGCGACCGACTACTGTGTCCGGCAGTCGAGCCTCGATGCCCTGCGGGCCGGGTATGCGGTGACGGTCTTCGTGGATGCGGTCAAGGGGGTGGACCTCACGCCGGGGGACTCCCAGCGAGCCCTTCAGGAAATTTCCCAAGCCGGCGCGGAGCTGATGGATCTTGCGGAGTTCGAGAAGAGGTGTCTGCGGTAGTACCTCACCATTGATGTGTCAGCAGATGGGATATTCTCCCCGGGAAAGGGCGAGGCAGAATGCCTCCAGGCCGTCGAGCTCCCGGGCGAAAATCTCGGCCACCGCCTTTTTCGTTTCGCCGATCTTGCGGCCCTTTTCCAGCAGAAGCTGCGCCGCCGCCATGCGGGGCCGGTCGATGGGGGTGCCAATACTGCTCAGCAGCAGCACGTAGACCTCCCTGATGCCGTCGATGGAGCCGTAGATTTCCCGGGCGATCCGGTGGGCGAGAACGTTGTAGATCTTTCCCACATGACTCACGGCGTTTTTCCCTGCAGCGGCCTCGGTGCCGAGCGGCCGGTTGAGGGAGATGAGGCCGTTCACCCTGTTGCCCCGGCCCACCTGCCCCGAATCGGCATCCTCTGCCGAGGTGCCGAGAAGGGAGAGATACACCCCGCCAAGCCCCCGCCCGGGGACGTCGAGCGTGTTGAAATGGAGTGCTATCCGGCCGAAGGGGGAGTGGCCGGAGAGAAAGGCCATCATCTCTTCGACCAGGATGTTCTTACGGGCGAAGTACTCCTCCTCAGAGCCGATGAAGGAAGAAAGAAGCGGCATGGCAACCGTCATCTCCAGCTCCTTACCCCTTCGCAGTGCCATCACCTTTACATCTTCGCCCGTTTCCGGGTATTTCCCCTTGAATTCCCTGCCGTTGAGAAAACCTTCGAGGTCGAGAACCGCCCGCTCGGCCGGACTGAAGGGATAGTAGCCGACAGCGGCCGAGGTGTCGTTTGCCCCCATGAGCCCGCTGCTGCGGCTAAAGATGTCGGTGAGCTCCTCCGAGCCGGGAGCGAGAACGATGCGAAAACGCACGTGTTTCTCGGGATCGACGAAGCGCAGGTTTTCCCGCAGCCACTTCTGTGCCGTACCGACGGCGATGGCGTCCACCGGGATTTCCCGCCCGGCGACCCGATAGGTGGCGCGGTCGCCGATGGTGAGCTCCATCGGTGCCAGCACCTCGCCGCCGCCGAACCGTTTGGCGGTTCGGCCGGCAGCAAGGAGCCCCTTGTCGATGTTGTGGTGAAGGATGACCCCGAACTCGCGCAGGTATTCGCGGGAGAGAGCGACGGCGATGGCTTCCATCACCGCATCGCAGATGTAATCGGGGTGTCCCTTTCCCTTGCGTTCCACGATCTCCACCGGATGGTCGGTGATCGCTTTCCCTCTGTAAGTTTCCACGTTGATCATGGCTTCAGTTTATCACGGGAGGGGGGAAAGGGAAGGAGGCGGGGTAATCAGAAGACGATCTCGTCGATGGTGCGGAAGAGCCGGCCGCCGCTCCTGGCGATGAAGTGGAGGACCTGGAGATTCACGGGGACCCCGGTGAAGTCGCCGCAGTCGCGGATATCGGTTCTCAGGCCGTAGCAGCGTTTGCCAAGCGCCGCAGCAAAACCGAGTTCGCTTGCCGTGCCCGAGTCGACCTCGGCGCCGTCAAGGACCGCGAGGAGAATCCCCGCCCCCCGTATCCCTTCCTCGTTTATCCGGCCTATGCCGGCTGCAATGTCAGCGAAGGCTTCGCATCGGTCCCCGTAGCCGGCGAGGGAGTGGGCGTGTCCGATGGCGGCCGCGAACTCGGTCTGGTCCCAGGGGTCGAAGACGTGCCAGCCAAGGTATCCCAGCCGGCTCTTGATCCGCTTCAGGTAGGGCCGGGTCTCGGGGCTGAAGCCAAGGGGAGAGGCGAGGTAGACGGTTTTTTCAGACGACATGGTGGGGACTCCTTGTTTGTCGATACGCGGGGATACTCATATGCCGACCGTATCTCCGCGCATTACCTGTTTTTCGGTCACCGATACCCGGCGCGGTCTTTCACCCGGCGTGGAGATGAGGTAAGAAGGAGCGGCCTGCGTAGCCCCCTGCCGTGTTGCCGTTGCATAGGGGACGCGGCAGGAAAAGGTGCCATCATCACCGGCCAGCACCGTGTCCTGGTAGGTGAAGGCGCGTCCCCGCCCGGTGACGAGGTCGAGGGAGAGCGAAACCTGCGCCCGGGGGAGCGTTTTCCCTCGAATTACCGCTCCCTTTACCACCTCGAACAGCTTGTAGTAGCTTTGCGATACTCCCGTCGCAGGGATCACGCCTCCCTGATAATCGCTTTCGAAGACGAGGCGGCACTGTCCCAACCCCCGGCGGTAGCCGTCCGGGAAGAGATAGCCCGAGCCGTCCTGCAGAAAGAGCCCGTAGTAGGTGCTGTCGACGGAGGAGAGGCGGGCGTCGATTGTTCCCGGCGGGATATTGCCCCTCTTCTGGGCTCCGAGGGCTATGGCATGGTAGTCATTCTGGTTACGATTCCATGTTGCCAGAACGTATTTCACCCGGTTGGCCGCCACGATTTCCATCGCTCTGTCCGGGGATGTGGTGGCGAAGAAGGCCGCATGCTCGAAGAAGCCGTGGGTCTCCCAGCCGAAGGGGGTGGCAAGGGCCGGGCGTTCTCCCTCGTAGTAGATGTAGGAGCCCATGTCCCAGTCGGCGAGGATGCCGTACTCGGGCGTGCCGGCCTGATCGAGGTAGTGGGACGTGACGGGGGTGTTGGCCCTGACCCATGCCATGACCCCGCCCGGTCCCAGCAGGCCGTACTGTACCTCCGGTGAGACAGCGGCATGCATGGTCTCCCAGGTGAGGGGAAGAGATGGCCCGCAGGTGAGGGCCACGAGAAGGGCGACGCTCACAAGGCGCTTTTCCCCCGTCAGGCGAAGCTGCAGGAACGTCGTAATGCCGGCAGTGGCGAGGGCAACCACGATGGCGCTGTAGAGGGCGTAGCGGTAGACGAAGGCGAGGAGGGTGAGGGGATACCAGGCAACGAGGTGAAGGAGGAAAGGGTTGCGGTGCCGGCGCCAGCCGAGGATGGCGAGGATGACGGCCACGGGGGCGAGGAGAAAGCCGACCGTCAGGTATTGGACGCCGTCCACGAATCCCCAGGTCGTAAACGTTCCCTTCAGCTCGTTGATGGTGGCAAGCCATGGGTCACCGATACCGAACATGAACTGGGCCGCTTCGCTGAATTTGCGGAGGAGGGGCGCGAACGGCGTGAGAGGTACGAGGGCCGCTGCACCGACGAGGGTCGGAAGAACGAGCCGCAGAAGAACCTGACGGGGGAGGTACGCGCATGCCGCGAGGATGCCCGCGCAGCCGGCCAGCACCAATGGATGAAACCATGAGATGAGGACAAGGGAAACGCCCCGGCGAAGCCCGAGGGGATCGAAGAGACAGTAGACGGCAAGCATGGCGGCGGCCACGAGAAAGAGGCGGGCGTAGGAGGCGGCCAGGCGCCGGTTCCTTTCGCAGGCTACGCGCACGAGCACTGCGCCGAAGGATAGCCCCCAGAAGACCGTCGAGCCGCGCCAGAAGAAGAGAGATGTCACGAAGAGGAAGGCGCCGAGGGTGAGCCGGGCGGGACTGAAGGTGTCGTTTTTTTCGAGGAAGGGGAGGGCGAGAAAGAGGAGGCAGATGATCGGCTCCAGGACGTGGTGGTCGAAGTTCATCGGCAGGGTGTAGGAGATGAGGGCGGGATGGAAGGTGAAGACGATGGCGCCGGCCAGGGCAGCCACAGGGCTTGCAAAGAGCCTTCGGACGATGGCGTAGAGGAGTACGATGCAGGCCGCGTAGAGCACCGGGGCGGAGAAGAAGCAGAGCGCCTCCACGGCCGGCTTGTCGAGGCTCAAGCTCCGGGCGAGTGCCGCAAAGAGATAATCGTAGAGCGGAGCCCATATGTGGCCCGTGCCCACGGGATAGCCAACATAGGTGTCGTGCAGGGAGAGGGAGGGGAACTGGCGCATCCAGAGCGCGATGTGACGCAGATGGTCGTAGGAGTCCGGGTTGTAGAAGAAGTAGCCGCCGTCAGGTTTCCTGAGGTTGGCAGCGGAATAGAGGCGGACCGCTACGCCCGTAGCGACCACGACGAGGAGCGCCAGGAGTTCGGGAAGGGATCGTGATGTGCGGTGCATCGTCATGTAATCGTCTCCGCGCGGGCCGGGGATGTCCGGATTGGTGCAGTGCCGGCACTATACACCAAGGAGCCGTGTCTTATCAACGATTGCAGCGGGCCGGAGGCGTCGCGTGGGCCGGGCCGCTCAAGAGACTTCTCCCTTGACGTGACGGCATATGCCGGGCTACAGTGGCGCCATGATTGCGCGACTATTCATTCAGCTTTTCCCGGTGGTCATATTTCTTTTTGCTGCGACAATAGCCGGCGCCGCCAGCACCTCGCCCGAGCCCGGCTACGAGACGCTCAAGGCGCGTGTCGTGGCGACCTATGGCCATTCCGTGCCGAGGGAGTGGGGGGAGAGGGTTCCCGGCGTGAAGACCAGGCTCGCGACGACGGAGAAGGTGATCGCCCTCACCTTCGACGCCTGCGGCAGCAGCAAGGGGATGGGAGTCGACACGCGCCTCGTGGAGTTCCTCGAAAGGGACCGGGTGCCCGCCACCCTCTTCATCAACGCGCGCTGGATCGACCCGAACCGGGCCGTGTTCGACCGGTTGGCCGGTGAGCCTCTCTTCGAGATCGCCAACCACGGTTTTCACCACCGGCCTGCGTCGGTTTTCGGCCGCTCCGTCTATGGCATCAACGGGACGCGCTCGGTGGCAGAGCTCGTGGACGAGATCGAGCTGAACGCCCGGAAGATCGAGGCGCTCACGGGGAGAAAGCCCCGCTTCTACCGCTCCGGCACCGCCTATTACGACGAGGTGGCAGTGAAGGTGGCCGCCGAGCTCGGCGAAGAGGTGGCAGGCTTTGCGGTTCTTGGCGATGCCGGCGCCACCTATTCCCGGGAGCAAGTCAAAAAGGCGCTTCTAGCCGCTTCGCCCGGAGATATCGTCATCCTCCACATGAATCACCCCGGAAGCGGGACTGCCGCCGGCGTTATGGATGCCGTCCCCGAGCTCAGAAAACGGGGCTTTCGTTTCGTCCGTCTCTCCGACTATCCCCTGCGCTAACGCACGAACGTCCGCGCACCACACCACACCACACCTCGCAGTCCCCTGTTCGCGAACCCTCAATGAACCCGGCATTAGCCGGAGACGATCTCGACGCGCGGAGCACGCATGCGCCTTGCGACGATCACGCGGTAACTCTCGCGCAGTTCCTCCATGGTTGCCGTGAGAAAGGGTGGGAGCTGCTCGCCTTCGAGATGTTCGAGGTAGCAGTCGACGAGGGTGGCCATGTGGGCATTGTAGCGCCTCGTCGAGCTGCCGTGGGCGTAGTTCTTTCCGGGAAAGCGGCGCAGGTCGCCGTCGAAGAGGGGAGAGATGTGATAGAGTTCGTGGAAGATGGTGATGAGTTTTTCCCGCAGGGGGAGGTTGAAGAACCGGGGGACGAGGAAGTAGATG
>DATDMX010000303.1:0-3269 GCA_036518575.1 Geobacteraceae bacterium
TCTCGTCCGGCGAAAGAGTGGCAAGAAAGGACGTCAGGCCCGAAATGTCGATGGTGGCGGGGGAAGCAAGCACCGTCATCGGGGTAGCCGCAAGGAGTGCCAAGACGAGGAACAGACGAAAGAAATAACGTAGCATGTCGACAGTATAGGGAATGCGGCCCTCAGATGCACTACCTGCCCGCTGGTTCGCCGCCCTGCAAAACCCGCCGTTTTTTGACCCACGTCATAATCTTTCTCCCCTGGAAGCGCTATGGTGGAATCATCACAAGGGAGGAACGACATGGAACTCAAAAATGATCTCGGCAACACGGCAATCCAGGACGTGATCACGGCCCACCCCGCCATCGGGGAGATCCTCAACCGCTACGACATCGGCTGCGTCACCTGCAAAGTCGGCATCTGCCTCCTGAAGGACGTGGTATCCATTCACGGCCTGGGACCGGAGAACGAGGCCAGGATCGAGACGGAAATAAACGACTATCTCACGAGCAAAGGAGAATAAGATCATGGGAAATCATCTTGGTTGCGGCTGCCCCGGCAGCATGGCGCGGGTCATCGAAAGGGAAGAGAATACGACAACGGCAACAACGGCCGTAAAGGCTCAATCGGAACTGCGGCAGTGGCCGGTGCAGCTCCACCTGGTCCCGCCCTCCGCCCCCTACTTCAGGAACGCCGAGATCCTCATCTCCGCCGATTGCGTGGCGTTCGCCCTCGGGAGCTTCCACAGCGACCTCCTCAAGGGCAAGGCGCTCGCCATCGCCTGCCCGAAGCTGGATGAGACCGGAACCTACGTGGAGAAGCTCGCCACCATCTTCCGCGACAACGACGTAAAGAGCGTCACGGTGGCGATCATGGAAGTCCCCTGCTGCCGCGGCCTCGACGTCATGGTCAAGCAGGCTCTGGGACAGTCGGGCAAAGAGATTCCACTGGAAACGGTCGTCATCGGCGTGGACGGCGAAAGGAGAAACTAGCCATGAAACGGGACATTACGCAAGCGCTTGTGGCCGAGCACCGGCTGATCCTGCGGATGCTCGCCATCCTCGAGAAAAATGCCCGGCTGACCCAGGCCGGTGAGTTCGACGACTACGGCTTCTACCTCGTGGCGGTGGATTTCATCAGAAACTATGCCGACCGCTTTCACCATGCCAAGGAGGAGGACGTTCTCTTCGAGGCGCTCGTGGAAAACGGCATGCCGCGGGCCAACAGCCCGGTGGCGGCCATGCTCGTGGAACACGACCACGGCCGTGCCTACGTGAAGGCGATGGAAGAGGCAGCCCTGGCGGCCCTCGCCGGAGCCACGGGAAAGGACGGCCTCATCGCCGCCAACGCCCTCGGTTACGTGGCACTCCTGCAGGAGCATATCGCCAAGGAGGACGGCATCCTCTACCCGCTGGCCGAGCGGCTCATCCCGGCGGAGAAGCGCGACGCCATCGACGCTGCCTACGAGGCGGCCGAAAGCCGCACCGCCTCCCATTTCGCCCGCCGCTACGAGACTCTCGTCGCTCGCTGCGAAGAGGAACGGATCGAGCAGGCTGCGGCCTGAACGGTCCAGGGCATAGGAAAGGGGGTCCGCATTGCCGACCCCCTTTCCTTTTTGTTATGCCGCGGGCTCTCTGCGCTATACTGAAACGTGGGAGATGCCTGCCATGACGAGGAAAGAAAAAGCGAAGGAAGCCACTGTTCCGCCCGACCAGCCCGACACAGTGCGACACGCCATCGTGCTTCTTCTTGAAGGGGAGCCGGTGGGTGCCCGGGAGATATCCCAGAGCGTTCGGATCCCGGAAAGAGAAGTCTACCTTCACCTGGAGCACATCAGGAAAAGCGCCCGCCATGACGGTCGCCATCTCGTCATCACCCCGGCCGTCTGCCGCAGCTGCGGCTATCTCTTCAGCAAGCGTGACCGCACAACGAGGCCGGGGAAATGCCCCCTCTGTCACCACCAGACCATTGAGCCCCCCCTCTTTTCCCTGCGCGCCTGAACCTAACAACTTCCTTCCGGTTTTGTCACATTCAGGTCAAACAAAAAGAGCCCAGGCGGTTTCCCGCTGAGCTCCGTTCCAGGTTGGCGACTACTGTTGGCAGCTAGCTAACCGCTGCTCCGGGTCCCGGTTTTCCCGGCGGTTGTTTTTTTGTGAACTGTCCGTGTCCCGGTGGTTTTGTGGGCGGAGACGCCGGTAGCGACTTTCTTCGTGCCGCCGCTGGAGGTTCTTGCGCTCACTTTCCCTTTGCCGGTTTCAGCCATCCCTTTCATCGGTTTCCCTGTTCCTCTCATCTCGTCACACCTTCTTTCTCGCTAACAGTCGGTGTTTCTTGCACTTTTATTATATCACACACCATGAAAACGAAAATCATTATTTTACAGGTACTTTCCGGCCAACTCCCTGCACCGGCGCAGAAGGGTTGTCAGCGGCGCTTCTTTCGGTATAATCGAAGCACCGCACGACTCCACGGCAAAGGAGAACCCATGTCACTCGAAGGAAAAAAAGCCCCCGATTTCACCCTCGCCGGAAGCGACGGCAAGAGCCATTCGCTGGCAGACTACCGGGGAAAAACGGTTGTCATCTATTTCTATCCCAGGGACAACACTCCCGGCTGCACCAAGGAAGCGTGCGGCTTTCGCGACCTGCGACCGTCCATGGAGGCCCTTGGCGCGCAAGTCCTCGGCGTGAGCAAGGATAGCCTGAAGTCCCATGACAAGTTCATCGCCGACTTCGGCCTCCCCTTCACTCTCCTCTCCGACCCGGACGCCACCATGATGAGCGCCTACGGTGCCTTTGGCGAAAAGGTGATGTACGGCAAGAAGACCACGGGGACCATTCGCTCCACGGTGGTGGTGGGCCCCGACGGCACCGTCGTGAAACACTGGCCGAAGGTGGCGAAGGCGGAAAGCCATCCGGCTGAGGTGGTGGAGTTTCTCAAAAAGTCGAAGGGTTGAGGAGCGGCTTATGGCGCCGAGCGACTCGTCCCACGTGATTACCTGCCCTGCCTGCGGCACCGGCAACCGGGTCCCGGAAGCCCGTGAAGGGGTAGCGGGAAAGTGCGGCAGCTGCGGCGCCCCCCTCCCGCCCCTCTATCTTCGCCCCCTCTCCCTAGGGGACCGGGATTTCGACGCCTTCGTCCGCTCCTATCCCGGGCCGGTGCTGGCAGAGTTCTGGGCACCCTGGTGACCGCACTGCCGAACGTTTGCACCGGTGGTGCAAGAGATAGCACGACAGCTGGCAGGGAAAGCCGTGGTGGCGCAGATCAACACGGACCAGAACCCGCGCCTC
>DATDMX010000304.1:0-6315 GCA_036518575.1 Geobacteraceae bacterium
GTTGTCACCCATCTCCCCACATCTCCTGGAAAGCTCACCGTTCTGTGATAGACTTGATTAACCCACTTAATAACCCTTTTTAATTTAACAATATAATTGCTCACGAACGGGAGGTTTGTAATGGACCAACTTGGCGAAAGACTGCTGAAAGAGGGGATCGTCACCGAAAAAGAACTCAACGCCGCGCTGGAAAGACAGAGACTGCACGGGGGACGGCTTGGTCAGAATCTCGTCGACCTCGGCTTCATCAAGGAAGAGGAACTGATGAAGTTCTTCCGTGCCACGCCGCCGGCCCCGATGAGCATCGAAGAAACCGGTCTCGAACTCAGCTTCATCGTCGACCTCATTTTGAAGCACATTCTCTTCATGGGCGAATTCAGCCTGGCCGACGTGGCCGAACGCATCAAGCTCTCCGTGTCGGTCGTCGACCGGGCCATGGAAGTGCTGCGGCGCGACAAACTGGTTGAGGTAAAGGGAGGCACCGGCTATTCGAGCATGACCTATACCTTCAAGATCAGCGATACGGGGAAAAACCGGGCAACCGAACTCATGGACATCTGCCGGTACATCGGGCCGGCGCCGGTCACGCTCACGGCCTACCGCAACATGGTGGAACATCAGACGGTCAAGAGCGCCATCGTGAGCGAGGAGAGCGTCAAGCGCGCTTTCAGCCACCTCATCATCAACGAGAGCATCCTCAAACGCTTGGGCCCCGCCATGAGCTCGGGAAGGGCCCTTTTTCTCTATGGCCCGCCGGGCAACGGCAAAACGGCCATAGCGGAGACCATCGGCAGAATCTTGCCCGACACGGTCTACATTCCCTATGCCATCACCGTGGGTGGACAGATCATCAGCGTATTCGACCCCGTGAATCATTTCCCGGTCGAGAATGACGCCGCGGGAGACAACATCGACCAGCGCTGGCTGCTCATCAAGAGACCGGTTATCATAACCGGCGGCGAACTGACCCTCCGCATGCTCGATCTCGACTTCAACCCGATCTCCAAGTTCTACGAGGCATCACTTCAGATGAAGGCGAATAACGGCCTTTTCATCGTCGACGACTTCGGCCGGCAACAGATAGATCCCCAAAACCTCCTCAACCGCTGGATCGTCCCCCTCGACCGCCGGATCGACTTCATGAACCTTCACACCGGCATGAAATTTTCCATCCCCTTTGACATGCTCGTTATCTTCTCCACGAACCTCGAACCAAAGGCGCTCGTGGACGAGGCGTTCCTGCGCAGAATCCAGTACAAAATCAAGATTGATCACCCCACCGAAAGGGAATACTACTCCATTTTCAAGCTCGTATGCCTCTCCAACGGGGTGGAATTCAACCAGGATGTTTTCGACTACCTCATCAACAACTACTACCGCAAGCTCGGCGTTAACTTCAATGCCTGTCACCCGCGGGACATCCTGGAACACATCATCGTCAATGCCCGCTACTACCAGCAGCCACCCAAGATGACGAAGGAAAGCATAGATGCAGCCTGGATGAACTATTTCGTGGAAATGTGACAACCTTCCCCGCTCGCGGAAAAGAAAAGGCCCGTTGCATGTGCAACGGGCCTTTTTGCGTTCGCCTCAAACGGAAACATCAGCTATCGTCTCGGTCGACGGCAAGCCTCTCTTCGTGCGTGTACACGCCGAACCTCCCCCCCCGAGCGTACCCCACGAGCGTGATCCCCGCTTCGTCGCACATGCGGACAGCCATATCGGTGGGCGAGGTGCGGGAGGCGACGAGAGCGAGTCCGAGGCGGGCCGCTTTGGCGGCAAGTTCAGCGGAAACCCTGCCAGACGTGACAAGCATCAACCCTGACAGGTCAACGCCTTTGAGAAGGGCCTCGCCGGCAATCCGGTCGATGGTATTGTGGCGGCCGATGTCTTCGGCGAAGAGAAGGAGGTCTCCGTCGGCATCTCCCACCGCTGCCGAATGCATGCCGCCGTGGCTGCGGTAGCCTTCGGCCCTGCGGGCAAGCTCTTCCATGAGTGCAAAAATAGCCGCTGGGGTGAAGGTTGTGCCCGCAGCAGCACGGGTCGACACCCTGCTCTCCAGCGAAAACGTGACACCGGTGCCGCAACCGGAGGTCAATACGGGACGGAGGCGTTCGGGAAGCTCTGCGCGGATACGGACATTGGCTACACCGAAGTCCTCGCAGACCGAGAGAAGGTGGAAGTCCTCGGTCGACTCGACAAACCCCTGGAGTCGGAGGAAACCGGCGACCAGGAAGCGAAGGTCGTGGGGAGAAGCAATGAGGGTGGCAAGCTCCCGGCCATTGACATGAAGCACAAGAGGATACTCCCGCACCACTCGTGCCTTCTGTGTCGTAAGTCTTCCCCCTTCGTAGGTGAGGATCGTCTTCATTGGACCGACGTACCTCTCTGTGCATGATTTTCACCCGCATCGGTGCGTGCAAGGACAGCATAAACCAGTGACGGGACAAAACGCAACGGATTTGCGGCGCTCGAAAAGACTATTTCCCGTCGAGCTCGAGCGCGTCGCCCCCCTTGAGCTCTTTGCGAAAGCCCCTGATACTTCCTCCCAAGGCCTTCCCCAATGCCGGAAGCTTCGTGGGCCCAGCGACCATGATGACGATAATGAGCACGATGATGAGTTCCGGCATGCCAAATCCGAACATGACTATTCTCCTTTGTTTTAACGGTTAATTCAGGCCGCCTTGCGGCGGACCTCTTCGCCTGCAGCCTGCAGCTCGGCCACGAGAAAGCGCGCCACGTCCTCCAGACGCCCGCGCACGACGGGCGTGAGCTCACTGCCCGCCTCCAGCGACAGGGGAATAACCCCGAGAATCGTCACTTCACGGGGACACCTCTCACGCATCTCAGCCAGGAAGAGCACCTCCTGAATGCCAATCTGGTGCGGGGAAAGCTTCACGGGAAGACGATTGAGCATGATGTCCTCCTTGGTGTAGCGGAGGATGTCGCCGGGCTCGCCGGCGGTGTCCACGACGTCCAGCACGTAGACCCTCTCTGCCTCCTCCAGCTTGTGGGTCACCATGATACCGAGGGTGCCGCCGTCATAGAGCTCCACGTCCGGCGGGAAGTCATAGTGCTCTTCCAGGTAACGAATGGCATGGACGCCAAATCCCTCGTCGGAGAGGAGCAGGTTGCCGGCGCCGAAAATAAGCGTTTTCATCTTGAGAACTCCAACCTGAAATGAAAGATTTTACCAACCGGGCGCGAGATTTCGGCCAGATCGTCGCAGGCCCGCAGAAGCATCGCTGAGGCGTAGCAGCGCTACGTCGAAGCGATGCTTCGAGGACACGGCGGCGAGATGGTCGGAAGATCGCGCCCGCCCTTACAGCACCTTCACTTTCGTGATTTCCTTCCCCTCCGGATCAATGGCATGCACCGCGCACGCAATGCACGGGTCAAAGGAGTGAATGGTGCGCAGGACTTCCAGCGGCTTGTCGGCCTGGGCCACCGGATTGCCCTTGAGGGAAGCCTCGTAGGGACCGGGCACTCCCTTGGCATCCCTCGGCGAAGCGTTCCAGGTGGAGGGGACAACCGCCTGGTAGTTTTCGATCTTTTTGTTCTTGATCACCATCCAGTGGGACAGGGTGCCGCGGGGGGCCTCATGGAAGCCGACACCGCGGTAGTCACCCTTGGGAATCTCGGTGTGGTTGGCGTAGACCTTGTCGCCGCGGGCGATGTTGGCGATGAGCTTGTCGAGATGTTCCAGGGAGAGATCGGCCATGAGGTGAGCCCGAATGGCGCGGGCAGCAAGCCGCCCCATGGTGGAATGGAGGTCCTTCACCCCTACCCCGACCTTGGCGCAGGTATCATCCACCAGCTTCTTCACCCGGGCGTTCCCCGAGAGGTAGGCGGCGAAGATCTGCGCCGGAGGGCCTACCTGGACCGGCTTTCCTTCGAGGCGCGGAGCCTTGCACCATGAGTATTTCCCGTTCTCCTTGAAGTCGGTGTAATTGGGCTTGGTCTCCCCGTCCCACGGATGGAGGCTTCCGTCCCCCTCGTACCAGGCATGAGCCACCGACTCGGTGATGTTCTTGATGAGGTACTCGTCGCGATGGTCCTTGATCGCCCGGAAGGTGGACAGGTCACCGTTGAAGAGGACGCCGCCGTTGAGGGCGAACTTGGTGTTCTTGGCATCCTCGGGGAACTCGGGGACAGCCAGGTAGTTGGTCACGCCAGCACCGTAGTGGAACCATTCCTTGTAGGCGGAGGCGATGGCCACCACGTCGGGGAAGTAAACCTGGTGCACGAAGTCACGCGTCTCTTCCATGAGGGTGCGCAGGTAGGCAAGCCGCTCCATGTTGATGGTGGCGATGTTCTCCATGTTGAGGGCCGTCGCCACCCCGCCCACCACGAGGTTCTGGATGTGGGGGTTCTTTCCGCCGAGGATGGCCACTGCCTGGGCGGCCTTGCGCTGGTAGTCGAGGGCCTTGAGGTAGTGGGCCGTCGCCATGAGATTCACTTCCGGCGAAAGCTTCATGGCCGGGTGCCCCCAGTAGCCGGAGGCGAAGATGCCAAGCCTTCCGGTGGCAACAAAAGCTTTGAGCTTCTCCTGGACCGCCTTGAACTCCTTTTCGCTGTTGCCGGGCCAGTCGGAGATGCTCTGGGCAATCTGTGCGGCCTTTCTCGGGTCGGCCTTCAGCGCTGACACGATGTCCACCCAGTCGAGGGCCGAGAGGTGATAGAAGTGGACGATGTGATCCTGTACCGAATGCTGGGCGATCATGATGTTGCGGATGTACTGGGCGTTAACCGGCACCTCCACGTTGAGGGCATGCTCCACCGAGCGGATCGATGAGATGGCGTGTACCGTTGTGCAGACGCCGCAGAAGCGCTGGGCAAACGACCAGGCGTCTTCGGGGGCACGCCCCTTGAGGATCGTTTCAATGCCGCGCCACATCTGGGCCGAAGACCAGGCGTTGGTGACCTTGCCGCCATCGACTTCCACGTCGATACGCAGGTGCCCCTCGATACGGGTAATGGGGTCTAACGTTATGCGAGCCATGTATTTCCTCCAGATTTAAGATTTTACGTTGTGAAGTCCCTCTTTTTCAAAGGGGGGAAAATTACGCCCCGCCCATGGCGCCGGCGACACCCTTCTTGCGCCCGTGGTCGCCATGTGCCCCGAGGTTTGGCAGGACGGGGAAAAGCTTGACGAGCACCTGGTAGCCGAGGATCTCGAAGGCGACAATGCCGACAGTTATCATCAACTCGGCGAGGGAGGGGAAGTAGTGCCATCCCTTGCCCGGGTTGAAACCGATGAGGTAGACGTTGAAGCGGTAGAGCCCTCCGCCCAGGACTATCATGGCCGCGGTGATGAAGAGCCAGCGCGGCGAGCGCCTCAGCCGACGGTTGCAGATGATGGTGGAGCCGCCGGCCACCAGCAGGAACTCCACGAGGAAGAACCGGGAGTAGAAATCGAAACTCAGGGCCGCCCCCACCTGCCCGCGCCAGACGAGATCCCCCACCACGACCGTCAGCCAGATGGTTGTCAGCCACGGAATGAGCCCGGCGAGCCCCGCCAGTTCCTTCACCTCAAAGGGGCGGCCGAAGGCGTGGGAAGAAATGATCGATTCCAGGATGGCAATGGCGTAGCCGATGTAGATGCAGTTGATGAGGAAGAGTAGCGGCAGAAAACCCGTGTGCCACAGGGGGTGGAGCTTGGTGGAGGCAATGAGAAGCATGGAGCCGAGTGACGACTGGTGCATGGTGGGGAGCGTGATCCCCAGGACGATGATGAAGATCAGCACCCGGTCCAGGCGTGGGCGCAGCCACGTGGCGGCGGAGCGGACCCACTCCATCTTGGTGAGCAACTTGTCCTGGTCCGGGACGAGCCGCGGGTGGAGCCACTCCATGACGATTTTCAACCGGCGCCCTTCAGCCGTTTCGATGGTGGTGAGGATAGCCGGTAGGAACTCGATGATGAGCACGGTGGAATAGGCCATGACGCAAAGGGCCACTTCGAACATGACCGAGTTCACCTGCCATTTGGAGGGGAGGAAAAAGTTGTAGGAGTTCCAGGGACGGCCCAGGTCGATCATGACCGAGAAGCCGGCCAAGCCGTAGCCGAACATACTCGTGAGCACAGCGCTCCGGATCATGGGGTGGTAGTGCATGCGGTTGCGGATGTAGACGAGGATGGCCACGGCATAGCCGCCGCAGGCTATTGCCGTGCCGGTGGCCACGTCATAGGTGATCCAGATACCCCAGGGATAGCCGTCGGACAGGTTGGTGACCGCGCCTATCCCCTTCACGTAGCGCACCCCCACGAGGAAGAAACCCACAAGGGTGAGGAGAAGAAGGACAAAGAACGAGGGG
>DATDMX010000305.1:0-2581 GCA_036518575.1 Geobacteraceae bacterium
AGTTTCGCCGTGGAGACCCTCACGGTTTCAGCCATTGCCGGTGCGGAAATTCGCGGGCCAAGACTCGTGGTTTGAGCCTCGGTGATGGCCTTGAGCTCCCCCTCGGGCATCGGCCCCTCTCCCGCTTCCCGCTCCGCACCCCGCTCTTCCTCGTCCTTGATTCCTCGCGCCCGTTCGCCGTCTCTCCCTGCCGTCTCAAGCCTCTTGACGAACTCCTTCAACAGAGCTTTTTCTTCAGGTGTGCGCCCGGTATCGACGGTGGGAATAATCCTGCCGAGAAGATCCACCGTCCCCTGCAAAACATCGAAGAGACCGGAAGAAGGCTTTGCTTCTTTCCTCTTGAAAGCGGCAAAAACGCTCTCCATCGCCTGACACAGAGTTTCGATCTCCCCCAGATTTACCGCACGGGCAGCTCCCTTCAGGCTATGCGCTTCCCGGAAGATATTCTCGACGAGTTCAGCCTCCACCTCCGCCCCGCCAAATTTTTCCAGCTCGATAAGCCCCGAGGTAATCTCCTTCAGGTGCTCTTCCGCCTCCACCTTAAACGTGGCAAGGAGTCGCTTCAAGAATTCCTGGTCGTTAGTGTCCATAGTTCGCACTCCGGCGGAAAACGGGTCCCGGTCAAATCTTGTATTGCTCCACCAACCCCTTGAGCTTCTGCCCCAACTGGTGGAGATTCTGCACCGTCGCCTCCACCTGTTTCATGCCAGTGACATTCTGGTCGCTTGCCATGCGGATGTTTTCCATGGCAAGGGCTACCTGGTCCATGCCGGTCAACTGCTGCTGGCTTGAGGCCGCAATTTGGACCGCTGCCTGAGCGGATTCCTCGATGCTCTCCTCCATGAGTCGGATCGCCTCGCCCGCCTCATTGGACTGCCTTACCCCCGATTCCACGGCCTTCGATCCCTGCTCGGTCGCCATCACCGCCGCGTTGGTGGCCTTCTGGATGTCGTTCAGAATGGCCCTTACTTGAGCCGTCGCCTCCTTGGACTGCTCCGCCAGGTTCTTCACCTCCTGAGCCACCACGGCGAACCCCTTCCCCTGTTCCCCGGCCTTGGCCGCCTCGATGGCGGCATTTACCGCCAGGAGGTTCGACTGCTCGGCCAGGTCGTTCACCGTGGCGATGATCTCCCCGATTGCCTGGTTCTGTTCGCTCAGCCTCATGATGCTCTCGGCCACGGTTTCCATCTGGAGCTGAATGTGACTCATGCCCGCGATGGTCTCTTCCACGGATTTCCTGCCGCCATTGGCTACCTGGACCGCACTCTGGGCCGCGTCGGACACATTGCGCGCCTTCTGGCTCGCCATCTGGGCAGTCTGCTTCACCTCCCCGACGGTCGTGGACGTCTCGCTTACCGCCGAAGCCGTTTCTGCCGCAACAGACGTGGCCTCGGTCGTCGCGGCCAGGATGTCGGTGGCGGCGAGGGCAATGACGTTCACCGATTCCTGGATCTCGACCATCACACGCCTCAGGTTCTCTTCCGCCCGCTTGCGTTCGGTGATGTCGCGGGCGGCGGCAAAGACACCTTCGACTTCCCCGGACGCACTCTGGTAGACGCTGGCGTTGTAGAGGACATCCGTCGTACGCCCGGAGGTGTGCCGGATGGTGAGGGGGTAGTCCCTTACGAACCCCTGGGCTATCACCTGCCGATAGCCGGCGCTTGCCTTGTCCGACTCGGTGAAGTAGTCGGAGAAATCGCTTCCGATCAGATGTTCACGAGGATATCCCGTCACCTGCTCAGTGGCCTTGTTAACGTCGGTGATCTTCCCTGCGGAACTGATGGTGACCAAAGGGTCGAGGCTTGCCTCGATGAGGCTGCGGGTATAAAGCGAAGCGACCCGCAGCTCGTCCTCCATTCTCTGGCGCTCGGTGACGTCGCGTGCAGCGGCAAAGACCCCGAGGACGTGTTCCTCCGCGTCCTTGTAAAGAGAAGCGTTGTAAAGGACATTCGTCTGACTCCCATCCGTGTGTCGGATGGTCAGGGGATAGTCGGTGACGAATCCCTTCTCGAACACCTGCTTGTACCCCTGCCGTGCCTTCTCCGGCTCGGTGAAATAGTTGGAGAAGTCCGCGCCGATCAGCCCATCGCGGGTCACGCCCGTCACCTTGGTGGTGGCCTCGTTTACGTCGGTGATCTTGCCATCGGGGCTTATGGTCACGAGCGGGTCGAGGCTCGCTTCGATCAGGCTGCGTGCGTACTGCGAGGCGTTGCGAAGGTTCTCTTCGGCCACTTTCTGCTCGGTGATGTCACTACTCACGAGGAGAAAACCGATGGGATTTCCCGAGGCATCGGTGCGACGCGTGACGACGACACTCGCCGTGAAGCGGGACCCGTCCTTCCTGACGCGGACGAATTCCCCTTCGGCCAGGCCTTTCTCGGCGACCTCGGTCAGCATCCTCTTGACCTTCCCCGAGGCTATGTCCTCGGGCGTATGGAGGATGCCCGAGTCCTGCTCCATGACCTCCTCGGCAGTGTAGCCGTAGTTTCTGCGCGCCCCTTCGTTCCAGGAAAGGATCCGGTGATTGAGGTCCTTGCCGATGATGGAATACTTCGTCGAACTCTGGAGAATATTGTCCAGG
>DATDMX010000306.1:0-3465 GCA_036518575.1 Geobacteraceae bacterium
AGGCGGTAGCTGTCGTGACCGCGATAGCCCGCGCGGTCGGCGAGCTCGGGGAGTTGTACGCGGCGAAGCCTGTTGTTGTCGAGCCGGTAGATGTCGAGTGTCACGCGGGATGGGTCCTTGGGGCTGCGGCTGACGACGACGAGTTCTGGCATCCCGTCGTTGTCGAGATCATGAGCCCAGGCATCCTCGGCCAGCACGTCGGGGTCGTTGGTAAACTGGGTGAGAGGTCGGCCGGAGTGCTGCACGGCGATGCGGATCACTTGGATGGAGCAATCGCCCACCGGTCGGCTGGAAATGTTGAAGGTATAGCTCCCCTTCTGGATCTTCTTCTTGAAGGAGCAATCGCTTCCCGCCGCGGCGGTGAACGGGACGCAGATTGCTGTCGCGATGAGGGCGCAGCGGGAAGAGAGGGAGACGAGCTTCATGTTAACCTCCAGGGAAGAAGGCGATTACTTTCCTTTGCTTCCATCAGCCACGGCCACCCGGTCGCCGTCCTTGAGGTTGAACCCGCCGCGCACCACGTAGCGCTCGCCTGCCTTGAGGCCGGCGGTCACTTCCACGAGATCGCCGCTCAAGACACCGGTCTCCACCTGGCGCAGTCGTGCCGTTTCACCCTCGACCACAAAGGCGCTCCCCTTCTTCGTGGTGGGTTCCCATCCCGAGAGCGCCTGGCGGGGGAGCTGAAGCACGCCGTTGCGCTTTCCGGTGATAATCCGTCCCTTGGCGAAGAGTCCGCCCTTGAGCGTTTCGCCGGCGTTCTCCACTTCGGCGATCACTCTGAGGGAGCGGTCAGCCGCGGAGAGCTCCGGGTTTATGAACATCACCCGGCCGGTGAAGGTTCGCCCCGGCAGGGAGTCGACGGAGAATTCCAGCGGCTGGCCGACCTTTACCCGTGCCGCATCGGCTGAGGGGACGGTGACGGTCAAGTTCAGGAGGTGGTTGTCGACGATACGAAAGATCGGCTTGGCTGCCGCGGCGTCGCTTGCCAGATCCCCCACGTTCACGTCCCTCAGGGCGACCATGCCGTTGAGAGGGGAGACGACGAGACCCTTGGCGAGCCGGGCTCTGGCCTGCCGTAGGTCTTCTTCCGCCACGCGGACCTGCGCCCTGGCCGCCGCGATGCGCGCCGCGGCTGCCGCCGCTTCGGTCCGGGCGTCGTCCACCTGCTGCTGGGTGGCAAGGCCCGCGTCCTTGAGCTTCACCATCCGCGCGAGCTCCCGGTCGGCGCGGCCGGCGCTCACGTCGGCCTGGGCAAGTGTTGCTTTCGCCGATTCGATGCCCGCCTCGGCGCGTTTCACCTGGGCCTCGGTTTCGGCCACGTCGATGCGTGCCAGGGGCTGCCCCTTGCGCACTCGCACCCACTCGGTCACGTAGACCTGGCGCACGAGCCCGGGGATCTGGGTCTTGACGTCGGCGGCAAACTTCGGTTCGAGACTCCCCGTCACTTCGATTCCCTCGGTGAGCTCGGTGGCTGCCACCGTGGCCGTATCCACCGCAACTGCCGGCTTGGCGGCCGTGGCGGCCTTGTTCTTCGCGTCGTCTTTCTGCGAGCAGGCGCTCAACATCTGCGCCGTCAGGAGGAGCCCGCAAAGAAGTGTCAGCGCTTTTTTCATGGTCATGGTGCTATCTCCCGTGCGACAAACCGTCGATGATGAGATTGAGTGTGCGGATCAGGCCGTCGCGGCCAACGCGCGGCGGGTTGTGGCAGAGTTGCTCTTCCATTGTGGCGTTCAAGCAGGCGACCACGGCCCACGTGGCGTCGGCCTCAGCCACGGGCCGCAGTTCGCCGCCCGCGATCCCGTCGTGAACGATGTCGCCGATGATTTCCACCATCCGGTTGAAGAGCTCTTCGTGGGGGAAGGGGGGCGCTCCCTGGGGAGGACCGAAGTAGATGGCGTAGATGAGGCGCACGACGCTCAGGTGTTCGAGAAAACTGTCGAAGATGCCGCAGCAGACCGTCGTGAGCCGCTCTCTCACACCTCCCCGTTCGGCGGTGAGCTGGACGAGG
The DNA here is from genome assembly GCA_036518575.1 of Geobacteraceae bacterium. Classification (GTDB taxonomy): domain Bacteria; phylum Desulfobacterota; class Desulfuromonadia; order Geobacterales; family Geobacteraceae; genus DATDMX01. Next base: position 2,009 of record DATDMX010000306.1, read on the forward strand.
AGCGCGGCGAACGTATCCTGCAGGCTGTTCATGAGTTCGAGATAGATCCCTTCCTTGCTCCCGAACCAGTAGTAGAGGACCGGCTTGCTCACCCCGGCCGCTTCGACGATCTCGCGGACCGACGTGGCTGCGTACCCTTTGGCGGTGAAGAGTTCGAGGGCTTTTTCCAGGAGGCGTTCCCGCACCGCACCGGCGGGGAGCGGGTCTTCGCGCGTTTCCTTCATGAAAACTCCTTTGGGGTATACCGGTCGGTAGGTTAAGGTCTTCTTTTATTCGTGTCAACAAAAAACTACCGACCGGTAAGTAGTGGCTTGTCGTTTCGGTGGCAATTTCTCCCCCATCCGTGGTACAAGGAAAAAGGATACAACACGATGCTGGAACGGACTTTTTGCCACATACCCGGGGTAAGCCCCCGGATAGAAACGCTTATCTGGGAGCAGGGAATCCTTTCGTGGGATGAGTTTCTCGCCGCCCCCGCGCCGCCCCTGACACCGGCCCGGGTGGCTGCCGCCGGCGAGGAGCTGCGCCGTTCACGCGCGTGCCTGGAAGCGGACGACGTCTCCTACTTCAGCCGCCTTCTCCCCTCCCGGGAAGAGTGGCGCCTCTTTTCGACCTTCCGTCACACCGCCGCCTACCTGGACATCGAGACCACGGGGCTTGGCTCCCCCGCTGACCATATCACCACCATCGCTCTCTACGACGGCCGGCGCGTCCACCACTACGTTCATGGCGAAAACCTCGACGACTTTCGCCGCGACATCCGTCGCTATGGCCTCATCGTCACCTACAACGGCAAGCGCTTCGACATCCCCTTCATCGAACGCACCTTGGGTGTCGCCATCCCCCAGCCCCATATCGACCTCATGCACGTTCTCCACATCCTCGGCATCAAGGGCGGACTCAAGGGGTGCGAGCAGCAGCTGGGTATCGCGCGCGACGGGCTGGAGGGTGTGGACGGCTACTTTGCCGTGCTCCTGTGGCGCGACTACGTGGAGAGCGGTCGGCGTGCCTCCTTGGAGACACTCCTCGCCTACAACTGCGCCGACGCGGCGAACCTGGAGACCCTCCTCGTCCATGCCCATAACCGCAAGGTTCGGCTGACCCCCTTCGGGGAGAGCCACGAGCTGCCCCTACCCGAACGTCCGTCTATTCCCTTTGCCGCCGATGCTGCGACCATCGACCGGCTGCGCCGGCGCTATGCCGCTTTCTGAACGGTGGCGGCGGCCCGGCGGGCGAAGGAATGAATTGCATTTTTTTTGGCAAGTTTATATAGTGTCTCTTTGAGTAACAAAGGCAGAGGACGTTATGGTACGCAAAATTCTCACCTATCCCGACCCGGAACTGAAGAAGACATCGGCTCCGGTTGCAGTGATCAACGACGCTGTCCGCGAGCTTGTCCGTGACATGGCCGACACCATGTACGACGCCCCCGGCGTGGGGCTCGCGGCACCGCAGAT
>DATDMX010000307.1:0-2463 GCA_036518575.1 Geobacteraceae bacterium
GATAGGGAAAGAACATGCCTCTGCCCACCGCCAGCGGATAGAGGTAAAGGGAGCCGGTCGTGGCAACTACGAGGTAAACGGCTACCAACCGCTTGCCCCAGCCGGGACGCGCAGCCAGCTCCGCCAAGGTCAGGGCGACAAGCATAAACGCGAACGGGATTACCGCAAGGGCGGAGAGAAGCCAGATAGGTCGCGCGGTCAGGGCAAGGGGCGCATAGGACGCGAGAAAAAGGGCCAGCAGAAGCGCCCTCCCCGTCTTTTTTTCCGCGTCCTTGCGTGCGCGGATGACAGCGAGAGCCTGATACGCGGTGGCGGGAATCACGGCAAGCCAGGTGATGGGATTAGAAAAGGCCACCGTCAGATAGGGTCTCCCCCCGGCGAACACGAAATTCGCATAGCCCAGGGGACGCAGGAACCATTGCCAGGCAGCCCGGTCGATCGTCTGATCCATGGGATTTCCCTGGTGGCTCGCCGTATAGGCAAAGAGTGCCTTCTGCATGCTCACCCAGTCGCCCAGCCCGTAACCGCGCCCGAACCAGGGCAGATAGGTGAGAAGGTACACCGTCAGGGGCACAAGGACGAGGGCACTCACGACGAAACACGCCCGGGGAAGCGACCGCTGCCGCCACGCTCCGTGAAGGCAGAAACAGAGACAGACGAAGAGCGGGAAAAACGCGTGGAACTTGCACGCCATGCCGAGACCGAAGGCAGTGCCGGCGGCAAGAAGCTCCCACGGCCGGTCCCGGTCACGGTAGACCAGTGTCATGAAGACCCCGGCAAGAAAGAAAAACGTGGTCCAGGTCTCCTGGATCGCCTGCCGCGAAAAGGTGATGTGCACCTGTTCAAGGGCAAGGAGCAGCGAGGCGATGGCGGCGGCGCGACTACTCCCCGTCAGGCGGTGAAGGACGAGCCCCACGAGGGGGATAGTCATGATGCCGGTGCAAAGACTCATACCCCGCATGGTGAACAGGCCGTAGCCCATCCTCTCCCCCAGCAGATAGACCACAATATCCCGCAGATGGGGATGGTACCACATGGTCGGCCCGAACTGACCGTTCTCCATGTAGTTCACCGCCGTAAACGCAACCGACATCTCGTCCTACAAGAGCGGTTGGCCCGCAATACCCAAGACACGCAGGACGAGCCCCAGCAGCGTAATCCCTGCAACAACTGCCAGCATCCACCTACCTTCCCGCATGCCCGGCCTCCAGCAGTCGTCTGAATTCCTGCAGCCGCTGTCGCTCCCTGTCACCCACCTCACCGTCGCCGGACGAAGCGGCAAGAACGACGCAATCGGTCACAACCCCGCGTTCGGCCAGGAGCCGCACCAGTTCGCCCGACTCCGCGTCCCTGAAATACGAGGCATTCACGTAGAGAAGCACCGCCTCCCCGGGGTTTGCGAAGGAGTCGGGCGGAGTGATGGTTCTGGGTGCCCCCATGACCGGCAGTGACAACGTGCCGTGACGGGGCATGACGCCCTCTTCGACAGCGGCGGCGATCTTGGCGGCCATCTCCGCTTGGGGCACCACCTGTATGAGTTCCCGGGCGATGCCGCTTCTCATGGCGATGTAGAGGAAGTTTTCCGTGGCAAGCTCCCTCTGCGCCATGCGCGACAGGTTGTCCACACGCACAGGAAAAGATGAGGTGGGGGGAATGAGGCGGGTTTCCGTGGTCTCGACAAAATTGAGTCGTCGGGAGAAGCTGACCACCACCCTCCCCCGATAACCGCGTCGGTTCCAGGCAAGAAACGCGTCCTCCGGACGATCAACGGAAACGATGTCCAGCCGTGCCGTACCAACGGCTCCGGACAGCCCGAAGCGACGCTGTGCCTTCCCGTAGAAAGCCAGCAGCACGAGCGTTGCCGCGAGGAGACAGAGGGCAAAGAGGCTGTAGAGGAGGTAGTGGCTGCGTGCCTTCATTTCTCTCAGCGGGAGGGTTGGACCGCCCGCTCCTTCAGTTCCAGTTTTCCGAGAATCATGTTATCCACCGTGGCGAACTCCAGCAGCGGCAGATCATCGGTGTTAATGGGCACATCGGCCTGGGCGGCGATGTCGCGCACCTGCTCCGGCGTCCGCGACAAGGTGTACTCCAAGGGGAGTCCGGAACGGTTCATCTCCCCTACCCGTGCCATGATCTCCTGCGGCGTCACCTGAAAGGGCTCCCGGCTGCCCACCATGATGAGGTCGAGGGAGCTGGATACTTTCCAGACGTAGGTGTAGGGAAAAACTGACGCAAAGGTCTTGACCATCATCGTCACATCCGCATTGGTCAGCACGTAGTAGGGGAGCCACTGGCAGTACATGCCGCCCTTCTTGAGACGCCCGGCAGCAAGCCGGTAGTAGTCGCTGGTAAAGAGGTTGGCAACGGAGGATTCCGACGGGTAGGACGGCTCGGAGGAAATGATGTCATACTTCTTTTCCGCCGTGAGGAGATAGTTCCGGGCGTCGTTCCTGATAACAGTAA
>DATDMX010000308.1:0-3024 GCA_036518575.1 Geobacteraceae bacterium
GGCATTCACATTACCCGCATCTTCGTTATCAACCGGGACGAACTGGCGCAGGCCGAGGTGCAGAAGGCTCTCCTTCCCCAGGTACGTGACGGCATCGAGGTGCGCGTGGCCTACCGCGACGAGCTTCCCGCACTGAGCGACCTGAGCGGGCGCGATACGACCAGTTCCTTCGACTTCGCCATTTACGACGACCAGGTGGCCACCGAGGTCTTCGGCCAGCCGGGGAAATACTTCGGCAGAAAGACCCGGGAGCCCGGCTTGGTGGCCAATTACCAGCGTCTTTACGAACTGATCGAACACAGCTCCCACGCCGTTGCTGCCTGCGACGACCAGGTGGTTCTCGCCGCTGACCTCCTGCCCCTCGCCTCCTGATATCCTTCTGTCAGAAATGCTCTCCCCGCCCCGGCTCCGGTGGGCCGATCTCGTCCAGTGACGGTGCCCGCCGCTCCCAGGCGCTCGCCTGCCAGTTGTCCGTCCGGCGCGACAACGGCAGCCAGGGCGGGACGGTGAGGTAAAGGTAGCGGGAGAGGGAATAGACGTAGGGTTCGTACATGCGGCGCAGCCGCGCCAGTTTCTCGTCCGCCTCCTCGCCGCTGCGCAGCTTGAGCCCCGCCTCTCCCAGGTAGGCGCGGAGCTCTTCGAGGGCTTTTGCCGGTAGCCGGTTGTGCTGCGGGTCGTGCGGCGGGGTGAGAAACACGAGCGAGAGGTCGGCCACGGCGTGGCGGGCCATGGCGAAGGTGAGCTCGGCCTGACGCTCGCACGCTCCTTCGAGGCCCACCATGATGAGAGCGCAGGTGTCGAGGATCGACGTCAGCGCGGCGAGCCATGATTGGTTGTCGTGCTGGGAGCGGAAATAGGCGAGGACCGGGTAGGAGAGATGGCTTTCGAGGAATTCCGCCGACCATAGCTCCCATTCGTGGAGAAGATTTCGCAGAGCGTCGAGGCCATGGTCATGGCCGTGGCGGCGAAGCATCTCTGCGGCGGTGGGGGGGGAGCCGGCCCGGGCATCGAGGAGGGAAATGCTCACTTCCCGTCGGGAGAACGACTGGTTGAGAGCGGGGAGGTAGCCGATGACGAGGGCGAGAAAGGCGAATCCCATGCCCGTCTCAAGCACGGTGAAAATTCGCCCGGCTAACGTGTGCGGCGTCACGTCCCCGAGTCCCAGGGTGAAAAAGGTCGTGCCGCTCAGGTAGAGGGCGGTGAAGAAGCCCGCCTCCCGAGCGGGCCCGACCGCTTCGCTCACCCAGAAGAGAAGGGCGAAACCGACCATTAGCCCCGCCGCCCACAGACTCAGGAGGAACAGCAGCGAGAGGGGGCCGTAGAAGCTGAGCCAGGTCTCTTTGCTTCTCCCCGGGACCGTCGTCCGGACGAACCACAGCCAGAGCCGCCATGTGGCGCGGTAGAAGATGCGGGTCAGGCGGATGCGGCGGGTGACGCGGCGGGGGAGGACGATGGTTTCGAATGCCTCCCACAGGACGACCACTATGAGCGCGACACCGGCAAGGGCTGCTGCGATGGACATGCGTGCCTCGAAGGGGTGGAGTAAGAACCGTTCGTACCAAGTGAAGCATAGCCGAAACGGCGAAATATTCCAGGCCGGCGCTGCGAACCGGGAGGTGGTTCCCACATCTTGATTTACCTTTGATTTTCCGCAGAATTGTATTATAAGAAAGCGTATAAATGTTGCGGGGAATCGCTGTCTGCCCGGACTACATCGACGTCGAAGGGGTCAGCCACATGCAGGAACATGATATGCAGGAATTGTTGGCGGAAGGGAGCGAGGCCCTGAAGAAAGGGGACACTGCGACAGCTCTCGGCTGCTATGAGAAGCTTTTTGCCGTGGAACGTTCCCCTGAGGTCTGCTCAAGTCTCGCCTTCTGCCTTGCCAAGGAAAAGGGGGCATACCGTGAGGCCATCTCCCTCTGCAACGAAGCGATCAAAAAGGAGCCGAAGCAGACGCGCCATTTTCTCCTTCTGGGACGGGTCTATGTCCTTGCGGACCGCAAGAAGGAAGCGATACGCGCCTTTCATCTCGGGCTTCGCCACGGGGGGTCACCGGAAATCGAGGTCGAGCTGAGGAAGCTCGGGACGAGAAGGCCACCGGTCATCCCCTTTCTCAAACGGGAGAATCCGATCAACAAATACCTGGGCAAGCTTTTGTACAAGTGGGGTTTACGCTAACGCCGTCCGTCCTTCCACAACCGTTTCCGGCCGTGCGAAAAAAAGCCCCTGACGAGCGAGGGGCTTTTTTTGTTTGTCCGGACAACAGACGAGGAGGAGCCATGATCAGGTATCTCAGCATCAAGAGTCGGGCGAGAACGGAACTCGTCAACATCACCACCGAGATTCGGGACGTCATCCGCTCCGCCAACGTGAGTAACGGTGTCTGCCATCTCGCCGTTCTCCACACCACCGCCGGGATCACCGTGAACGAGGGGGCCGATCCCGCCGTCCAGCGGGACATGGCCAGCTTCCTCAACAAGCTGGTTCCCCAGGACCCCTACTTCACCCATGGGGAAGGAAACTCCGACGCCCATATCAAGTCGTCCCTCACGGGGACGTCCCTCACACTCCTCGTGGAGGGCGGCAAGCCAGTGCTCGGCACCTGGCAGGCCGTTTACCTTTGCGAGTTCGACGGGCCGCGGGAGAGGAAAATTGCGGTGAAAGTCGTTGCCGACCCTTAATTGTCTAAATTCGCCAAGAATGTGCGGGCTGTACGGAAGCAGCCCGGGTGAGTGATGCCCGGGCTGGCCTTTGCCCTGCGGGTCGGCTTGATGCCGTCATCTCCCTTCGCCGATTACCTCCGCGGTAAAGGTATAGAGTTTCGCCCCTTGCCAAGCGTCCTTCGATAACCCTGCCTTCAGCGCCAGTTCCTCCAGGTAGACGTTTCTGTCCCACCCCTGTTCCACGGGTACCTGGGGGAGAAACACGCTGCTCCTGCCGTCTCTTTCCAGGTAGAGCCCATGTTTGCCGACGGTGATGCCGCTCGGGTCCCGCAGCGGCTCCAGCGGGGAGAGCACCGTC
>DATDMX010000309.1:0-2392 GCA_036518575.1 Geobacteraceae bacterium
GCAGGGATGCGCCGAGGAACTCCCGGATGAGGGCCTGGCGCCGTGCCTTGAGAATACCGATACTGTTGGCCACGGCGCGTGATTTTTCCCGCAGGAGCAGGAGGTTGGTGCGGGTCGGGTGGATCATGGCAACTCCCCTTCCGCCACGAGATTGAAGCGGCGCAGGAGTTCCACTCCCCGGTCGAGGCTCTCCGCTACGTCGCGCCTGGCCGGGCCCTGGTGGACGAGCTCGTGCTCGCAGGCATCGGCAAAATCGAGCATCACGCGGTCCGAGGCGAGCATTCCCTCCCGTCCCACGATCGCCTCGAGCCGGCGCAGCTCCCGCCCCTTGGCGTAGCGGGCATAGAGGAGGTTGGCGACGCGGCGGTGGTCGGCACGGGTTCGGCCCGCGCCGATGCCTTGCTGCATGAGGCGCGACAGGCAGGGGAGGACATCCACCGGCGGGAAGACCCCCTTCTGGTGGAGCTCCCGGGAGAGGACGATCTGGCCTTCGGTGATGTAGCCGGTCAGGTCGGGAATAGGGTGGGTGATGTCATCCTCGGGCATGGTCACCACCGGAAGCATGGTGACCGACCCGGCCTTCCCCTTGATCCGGCCGGCCCGCTCATAGAGGGAAGCGAGGTCCGAATAGAGGTAGCCGGGATATCCCCGCCGCCCCGGCAGCTCCTCTCGCGCCGTGGACACCTCCCGCAGGGCGTCGCAGTAGTTGGTCATGTCGGTGATGACGACAAGGACGTCCATTCCCCGCTCGAAGGCGAGATACTCGGCGGCGGTGAGGCCGAAGCGGGGGGCGAGCAACCGCTCGATCACCGGTTCGTCGGCCCGGTTGACGAAGGCGACGAAGCCGCTCTCCATCCCGGCCAGGACCTCCATGTAGAAGGAGTAGTCGTGGTGGGTCAGGCCGAGTGCCACGAAGACCACCACGAACTCTCCCCCACCGGAGAGCCGGGCGTTTCTGAGGATGCCGGCGGCCATCTCCTTGGCCGGAAGCCCGGCACAGGAGAAGATGGGGAGCTTCTGCCCCTTCACGAGGGTGTTGAGGAGATCGATGGCAGTGCAGCCGGTCTCGATGAATTCCTCGGGGCGGGCGCGGGCCACGGGGTTGATGGGGGCGCCGGTGATGGCCTGCCAGCGCTCGGGGACGAACGGGGGGAGTCCGTCGATGGGGTAGAAAGAGCCGTTGAAGACGCGGCCCACCACGTGGGGTGAAAGGGGGGCCTTCTTCACCGTGTCGGTGAAGACCACGGGCGAGGCGAGGTCGAGGCCGCGCGTCTCGCCGAACACCTGGACGAGCACCGTGCTGCCGTCGATCTTGATCACCTCGCCATCCGTGGTGCCGCCGTCGGGGTAGACGATGCGCACCACTTCGCCGCTGCGTACGCTCACCACGCGTTCGAGGAAGAGGAGCGGCCCCCTGATGGAAGCAGTGGTGCGGTAGATGTGTTCGGCGAGTCTCATGGCGTCGCCTCCTCCGGCAGCTCCCCCTTCTCAAGCAACGCCGCACTTCGCTCGTAGCCATCCACCACCGCGGCGATTCTTTCCAGCGTCTTTTCCGGCGGGGAGAAGGCGTCGTCGGTGTAGGCATTCTGGCCGAGGAAGGTGGTGCGTATCTCTTCGGCCGTCTCCATGAGGAGGCGGTCGGCGTCCTGGAGCCCCTCGGCACCCACGATCTCCGCCACTTCCCGCAGCGTTTCCTCCCGCTGGAGGATCTCGCGACAGCGGCCGTGGAGCTCACCCCAGCGCTGCGACACGGTGGCGGAGAAGTGTTCCACCACCGTGGGGGCGAAGAGGGAGTAACTCTGGAACCAGTTGATGGCGGGGAAGTGGCGGCGATGGGCAAGGGTCGTATCGAGCATGAGGAAGGCGCCGCTCGTCCGCAGACACGCCTGAGTCACCGGCTCGGTGAAATCCCCCCCCGGCGGGGAGACGGAGAGGATCATGGAGAGTGAGCCGATGGCCCCGGAAAGGGTCTCCACCACGCCGGCCCGTTCCATGAAGCCGGCAAGACGCGAGGCGAGATAGGTGGGATACCCCTCTTCCCCCGGCATCTCTTCCAGCGAGGAGGATATTTCCCGCAGCGCCTCGGCCCAGCGCGAGATGCTGTCGGCCAGGAGGAGCACGTGGTAGCCCATGTCGCGGTAGTACTCGGCCATGGTGACCGCCGTGTAGATGGACGCTTCCCGCGCTGCCACCGGCATGTTGGAGGTGTTCACGACGACGATGGTCCGCGCCATGAGCGGCTTCCCGCTCCAGGGGTCGTCCAGGGTGGTGAACTCTTCCAGAAGCTCGGCCATCTCGTTGCCACGCTCCCCGCATCCCACATAGACCACCACGTCCACGTCGGCGAACTTGGCCACCGCCTGTTCGAGAATCGTCTTGCCGGTGCCGAAAC
>DATDMX010000310.1:0-3490 GCA_036518575.1 Geobacteraceae bacterium
CGGCGCTACGCCGTCATGCCGTCACAGCCCGCAACCGCAGCCCCGCGTGCACTTTTCCGCCATGTGAAGCGGCTTGATGAAGTTGGCGGCCGTGGCCTTCTGTACCTCTTCCACCACGTTGGCCGGAACCGCCGAGTCGAGAGACAGAATGACCATGGCCTCCCCCCGCTTCTCCCGTCGTCCCAGGTAGAGGGCGGCAATGTTGATGTCGTGTGCCCCCATGATGGTGCCGATCTTGCCGATCATCCCGGGCCGATCCTCATAGGCGAGGAGCAGCATGTGCTCGGCCGGGGCGAAGTCCACCTGGTAGTCGCGCAGTTTCACGACGCGGGGGGTACCTTCGAAGAGGGTACCGGCGATGCTGCGCTTTTCGCCCCCCCCCTCAAGGGAAAGGGTGATCGTGTTGGAAAAAGCCTCGGCCTGGGTGGATTTGAACTCCTCGACGGTTATACCCATATCGTCCGCGATCATGGTGGCATTTACCATGTTCACGTCCTGGTTCACCTTGCGGTTGAGGAGGGCGGCGATACCGCAGACGGTGATGGGCGTGCAGTCGTAATGGGCGATGTTGCCCGAGTAGGAGAAGGTAACCTTGTCGAGGTTGGTGTCCACGAGCTGGATGACGAAGTCGGCAAGAACGCTCATGAGGTTCAAGAACGGCCGCATCTGGTCCATGAGTGCCAGATCGAAGCGCGGAATGTTGACGGCGTTCTCCAGGGGGAGTTCATCGAGGTAGTTGAGGATTTCCCGGGAGACGTCCACCGCCACGTTGATCTGCGCCTCGACAGTGTTGGCGCCCAGATGGGGAGTGACCACGAGGCGCTCGTGGGCGATGAGTTCCTTGAGGACATCACTCTTCGGCGGCTCCTCGCTCCAGACGTCCACCGCGGCACCCGCCACCTTGCCCGACGTGAGGTTCTCCAGCAGGGCCTGCTCTTCGATGATGCCGCCGCGGGCGGCGTTGATGAGAATCACGCCGTGCTTCATCATGGCGATTTCCCGCGCTCCGATCATGCCCTTCGTCTCGTCGGTGAGAGGCGTATGGACGGTGATGATGTCGCAGTTCTTGTAGATTTCATCGTGGGAGACGAGTTTCACTCCCAAGTCGTGAGCCCGTTTCACGGCGATATACGGGTCGCAGGCAAGCACATCACACTCGAACGCCTTGAGACGGGTGGCAACGCGGCCTCCCACCTTACCGAGACCGATGACGCCGGCGGTTTTCCCCTTGAGCTCGACGCCGGTGAAGGGGGCGCGCTTCCATTCCCCGCCCTTGAGGCTTGCATTGGCCTTCGTAATGTTGCGGCAGAAGGCGAGGAGAAGCGCCATGGCGTGCTCGGCTGCGCTGTTGGTGTTGCCGAAGGGGGCGTTCACGACGATGACACCGCGTGAGCTGGCGTAATCGACGTCCACGTTGTCGATACCAACGCCGGCCCGCGCCACGAGCTTCAGTTTCTTGCCGGCATCGAGGAGGTCCTTGTCCACGTTGGTGCCGCTGCGGGTGATGATCACTTCATAGTCGCCGATGATCGAGAGGAGTTCCTCTTTCTTGAGTCCGAGACGGATGTCGAGATCCACCCGCGGATCCTGTTCCAGAAGCACCAGCCCTTCGCGGGCAACCTCGTCGGTAACGATGACTTTCATTATGCTCTCCTTCTCCACAGAAATGATGGGGACCGCTCTATGCTCGCGTCCGCTTGGCCAGGCTCAAACAGCCAAAAGCAGCGCCGGTCTTTTCATGAAGTGAGCATCATAGCCCCCTGCGGTAAAAAATGCAAGACCGGCAGGAGGAAAATCGAGTATACAGGAGAGAGTGCACCATACATTCTGGTAGCGAAAATCGTTCCTCCCGGAGACCTCTTGTGGTATAAAGCGGCAGAAAGGAAACCGATTCATGACTCCCCCCACCTTCCACATCGTACTCGTTGAGCCCGAAATCCCCCCCAACACCGGCAACATCGCCCGCCTCTGTGGGGCGACCGAAACCGTGCTCCACCTGGTGGGCAAGCTTGGTTTTTCCACCGACGACCGCGCACTGAAGCGCGCCGGCCTCGACTACTGGCACGCCGTGACGGTGCATTACTGGCCAAGCCTTGAAGCCGTAAGGGAGAACTATCCTGAGGCGAGGTTCGTCTACACGAGCAAGAAGGCCGACCTGCCGCATGTGGCCTTTGCCTTCCGCGAGGGGGACTTCATCGTCTTCGGCAAGGAAACCAAGGGGCTGCCGGATGAGCTCATCGCTGCCAACGCGGAAACGAGCATCCGCATCCCCATCTTCGGGCCGGTGCGAAGCCTCAACCTCTCCACCGCCGCGGGAATCGTCCTCTACGAGGCGCTCAGGCAGACCGGGAGGCTCAGCTGATGCTCCCCAAGGCCGTCATCTTCATGAACCTCGCCCTCGTCTTCTATACCTACGCCGTCTTCAGTGGCCGCAAAGAGGGGCTGCACCGCAAGCATCTCATCGCTTTTGGCATCGGCCTCTTCTTCGACTGGCTCGGCACCCGCCAGATGAACCTCTTCGCCCACACTTACGGTAAGGCGCCCGAGTGGCACAACATCTCCGGCATCCTTTCCCTGGCCGGGATGGCCTTCCATTTTCTCCTGGCCCTCATCGCCACCCTCCTCCAGCGTGCCGACAGGATCAACAGGGCATTCCACAGGGTGAGCCTCACCATCTACTCCCTGTGGGTCATTGCCTTCGCCAGCGGCGCCTTATCCGGGATGTTTCGCCTCTGGCACAAGAGCTAGTCATCCCCTCAGCAGCCTGCGGACCGCCTCCACCCGGCGTCCCCGGATGAAAGCGGGACGCTCATCCGGGGGAACCGAACGCGCTCCCTCCTGCCCCTCCGCACACGGCGCCAGGAGCTGCGGATCTATGCCGAGCTCCGCGGTACTCATGGCGCTGACACGCAAGGCAAGCTCCCACTCTGCCATGACATCCTCCCTGTTGCGGTCAGCTCTCACCACGAGGGGGAGGAAAGCGGCAATCCCCGCTTTCAGAGCTTCTTCAGCAACTCGTATCTTCGTCGTATCCCGCAACTCGGGCCAGCGGGCGGCCATAAGGTGCAACCGACAGCTCCAGGCGAGCGCCTTGCGCATGCCGGCCGTAAGGCGGAGCCGCGTGCAGAGGGAGTGCGCCATGGCACCACCTTCCCGATCATGGTCAAAGTGGCGCGGATAGAGATGAGCTGGCGTGGCAAGCTTGCCGAGGTCGTGAAAGAAGGCGCAGAAACGCCCGGTCGCATCAGGCGTAAGACGGGCCATCCTGGCGAGGACTTCGAGGGAATGGGTGAGGAGGTCACCTTCAGGGTGGTACACCGGGGGGCCTGCGGGGATGTGCGGCATACGAAAAAGCTCGGGCAGGAAATTTTCGCCCACGCCAAACTCCATCATGCGCCGAAAGAACCGGCAGGGATCGGCGGCGGCCAGAGCCTTCAACATTTCACCACTGAAACGCTCCACCGGGACACGATTAAATACATGTGCCCAC
>DATDMX010000311.1:0-5516 GCA_036518575.1 Geobacteraceae bacterium
CAACGGCCGCTCTGCAGGGAGCCACGGCTTCGGCCTGTTCAGCATGCGGGAGCGCCTGGTATACCTGGGCGGTTCGCTGCTCGTGGAATCTCGACCTGGTCAAGGGACGCGGGTCACTCTCACGGCCCCTCTCAAGACAGCGCACGACACGGGGGAGGAATGAAGATGAGCATCAGGATTCTCATGGCGGATGACCACCAGATCGTGCGGGACGGCCTGCGCAGCCTTCTCGAGCGAGAGAGCGACATGGAGGTCGTCGCCGAGGCCGACAACGGTAGGGCAGCGGTTCGGACTGCCCTGGAGCTTCTTCCCGATGTGGTCGTCATGGACATTGCCATGCACGACCTCAACGGGGTGGAGGCGACCCGCCAGATTATCGCCGCCGCCCCCCAGGTCAAGGTGATCGGCCTTTCCATGCACGCCGACAAGCGCTACGTGATGGAGATGCTCAAGGCGGGAGCCTCGGGCTACATCCTCAAGGACAGCGCCTTCGACGAACTGGCCGGCGCCATCCGCGCCGCCCTGGCCAACCGCACCTACCTGAGTCCCCAGATATCGGACGTGGTGATCGGCGAGTGCGTCCTGCAACTGCGCAAAGGGGACGGATCGGCCTTCTCCATCCTGTCCACCCGGGAGCGGGAGGTGCTGCAGCTTCTCGCCGAGGGAAACAGCACCGCCCAGATCGCCGGGCGCCTCTGCGTAAGCGTCAAGACCGTGGAAACCTACCGCCAGCACATCATGGATAAGCTCAACATCCGAAACGTTGCCGAACTCACCAAATACGCCATCCGCGAAGGGCTCACCTCGCTGTAGCATCCCCACGCAACCGCATGTGCATCGGGGATTGCGAAGTGAAATATCAGGGACTCCCCGATTGTTTTTCCCTCCCGTCCTTCTTTATCATGCACCATAGCTAACCATCCCGTCCGGTCTCCCGGCGTCGCGAACGGCAGCGCCGCAGACTGGCCCCGCAGTGGTTTTTCGATAGTCTGATAACGGCCTGCGTGCGGCTGCATGCCGCATTCATTCCCCCGATGGGGGAGAGGTGCTCCATGGCAGAAATACTACGGATTCTTCATCTTGAGGACGACCTGATGCACGCGTCTCTCGCCCAGGCCATGCTGGCCGAGGAGGGGATCGCCTGCGTGGTGGACCGGGTCGAAACCGAGGCCGATTTTGCCGCCATCCTCGAAAGAGGCGGGGTCGACCTGGTCCTGGCGGACTTCACGCTCCCCAGCTTCGACGGCACGAGGGCACTCGCCATGGTCCGGGAGCGTTGGCCCGATCTGCCGTTCATCTTCTTCACCGGCACCATGGGAGAGGAAACGGCCATCGAGAGCCTCAAGAGCGGTGCCACCGACTACGTCCTCAAGAACCGGCTGGCGCGCCTGGCCCCTGCGGTGAGAAGGGCGCTGGCCGAGGCCGCCGAGCGCAGGGAGCGGCGCCGGGCTGAGGAGGAGTTGCGCCACTCCAACGAGCTGTTCCGCTCGCTCTTTACGGCATCGCCTCTTGCCGTTTTCGTGCTCGACCCCGACGGCACCGTGCGGCTCTGGAGCAGTGCGGCGGAGCGGATTTTCGGCTGGACCAAAGAGGAGGCAATCGGCTCGCGTCTCCCCTATGTGCCGCAGGAGAAAGAGGACGAATTCCGGCTGCTGCGGGAGCGCGTTATAGCCGGTGAGTCCCTGGACGGCATCGAGTTGCAGCGCCGCCGCAAGGATGGCAGCCCGGTCACTGTCAACCTCTATGCCGCCCCGATCTATGACCGTGCGGGCCAGGTGGTCGGCGTCATGTCGATGCTGGCCGACATAACCGAACACAAGCAGGTGGAGCGGGACCTCGTGCAGAGCGAACAGCGCTTCAGGGCCGCCTTCGAGGATGCGGCCATCGGCATGTGTCTCACGGGGGCCGACGGGCGCTTTCTGGCGGTCAATCATTCCCTGTGTGACATGCTTGGCTATACACGGCAGGAACTCCTGGCCATGTCCGCCCGCGAGGTGACCCATCCCGGCGACGTCGAACGGAGCGCCACGTGGACGTCGGCCATGCTGGCCAACGAGACCAGCACCACCCACGTGGAGAAGCGCTACGTGCACCGCGACGGCAGGACCGTCTGGGCCATGGTGAGCAAGTTTCTGTTGCGCGACAGCTGCGGTACCCCCCTCTATTTCATCAACCAGCTCCAGGACATCACCGAGCGCAAGAACCTGGAGAATCAGCTGCGCCATGCCCAGAAGATGGAGGCCATCGGCACGCTGACGGGGGGCATCGCCCACGATTTCAACAACCTTCTCACCGCCATCATCGGCTACGGCTGTCTGATCGAGATGAAGATGGACCGGGACGACCCTCTGCGCGCCTTTGTCGAACAGATCATGGCCGCGGGCGACCGGGCGGCCGCGCTGACCCAGTCGCTCCTCGCCTTCGGCCGCAAGCAGGCGATCGACCCCCGGCCCGTGGACCTGAACGGCATTGTGCGGGGCGTGGAAAAGCTGCTGCTGCGCCTCCTGCGCGAGGACATCGTACTGCGCACGAGTGTTGCGGATGAGGTGTACACGGTCCTTGCGGACACAGGACAGATCGAACAGGTGCTCATGAACCTGGCCACCAACGCCCGGGACGCCATGCCCCGGGGAGGAGAGCTCGCCATCAACACGTCCGTGACACACCTCGACCGGGAATTCATCCGGACCCACGGGTACGGCGAGCCGGGAGAGTATGCCCTCCTCTGCGTGAGCGACAGCGGCACCGGCATGGACGAAGCCACGGCGCAGCGAATTTTCGAGCCCTTCTTCACCACCAAGGATGTGGGCAAGGGGACCGGCCTCGGGCTCTCCGTGGCCTACGGCATCGTCAAGCAGCACAACGGCTACATTACCTGCTATTCCGAGCCGGGAAACGGCACGACGTTTCGCATCTACCTGCCGGCAGTCAATGCCGAGATCGCTGCGCGCGACGAGACTCCTGGCGAAGCCCCCCGCGGGGGAACGGAAACCATTCTCCTGGCGGAAGACGATCACCAGGTGCGGGTTCTCACGCGCAAGCTCCTGGAGCGGTTCGGCTATACGGTCATCGAGGCGACGGACGGCAAGGAGGCCCTGGCGAAATTCCTTACCCACGGGGGAGAGATAGACCTCGCCATCCTCGACGTGATCATGCCGGAGAAAAACGGCCGGGATGTCTACGAAGAGATGGTCGCGCTGAAACCGGGGCTGAAGGCACTTTTCACGAGCGGTTACTCGGCGGACATCCTGCAGCGCTGGGGGATGGGGAGGGAGAACCTCACCTTCGTCTCCAAGCCCACTCTGCCCATCGATCTGCTTAAAGCGATCAGGAGTCTGCTGGACGCCTGAGGGGCGGCGAAAACCTCCTTGCCATCCGCGGACGTTCCCTGTACTCTGGCCTCATGAACGGTGCTCTCCCGTCCTCCAGCTCACCGCAGCGCGCCATCCGCCGTCTGCGGCCCCATCTCCCGGCGCTCCTGCTCCTCGTGGCCGCCTCCCTTGCCGTGTATCTCCGGGCGCTCGGCCACGATTTCCTCGTGAATTGGGACGACCCGGAGTACGTGACCGCCAACGACATGATCCGGGGGCTCACCTTCGCCCACATACGGCAGGCCTTCACCACCTTCCACTTCAGTAACTACGCCCCTCTCCACCTCGTCTCCTATATGGTGGACTACGAGCTCTGGGGGCTCAAGCCCGCGGGCTTCATCCTCACCAACATCATCCTCCACACCGTCAACGCCGTCGTCTTCTATTTCCTCCTCGTGAAGCTCGCCGCCCGACGGCTCCCGGCTTTTGTGGCCGCCGCCATCTTCCTCCTTCACCCGGTGCAGGTGGAGTCCGTGGTCTGGGTGGCCGAGCGCAAGAACCTTCTCGCCATGACCTTCTTTATCCTGACGCTCCACGCCTGGGGTGCCTGGCGGGAGCGGGAGCGCGCATGGTGGTATTACGTCGGGGCCCTGGCGGCCTTTGTCTGCGCCCTCTTCGCCAAATCGGTCACCGTGGTGCTGCCCGCGGTCCTCTTCCTCTACGACGGCAGCTTTGTTTCCGTAACCGGCTGGAAGAAACGGCTGACGCCGCTTCTCCCCTTTGCCTTCTTCGCCATTGCCATCGCCCTTCTCGCCCTCGTGAGCCACGCGCCCGAGGTCGGCGGCGGCCGCAC
This sequence comes from Geobacteraceae bacterium, assembly GCA_036518575.1. Lineage (GTDB taxonomy): Bacteria > Desulfobacterota > Desulfuromonadia > Geobacterales > Geobacteraceae > DATDMX01. The sequence goes on from DATDMX010000311.1 coordinate 4,165, forward strand.
CCCCTTCCATGGCGGCTCGCCCCGGGCAACGTTTCTCACCATGCTCCCGGTCATGGTAGCTTACGTGGGGCTGCTCCTCAGGCCGACGCAGCTGCGCGCCGTCTACGATCCGGTGATCCGCACGGCCGCCGACAGCACGGCTGTCCTCGCGGCCCTCTGCGTCGCCGCCTGCCTGGGGGGGCTCTTCATCCTGCGTCACCGGCGCCGGGATCTCTTCTTCTGGGGCGCCCTCTACGCGGTCTGTCTCCTCCCGGTCATGCAGATCGTCCCCATCGCCACCCTCATGAACGACCGCTACCTCTACTTTCCCATGCTGGGCGCCGCGGCGCTCGTGGCGTTTGGCCTCTCCTCCCTCGTGGATGCACGGTCCCGGTCCTGGCAGCGGGGCGCCGGTGCGCTGGCGGTTCTCCTCCTGGCGGCCCTGGGCGTCCTCGCCTGGGAGCGGGTGGCCGTGTGGCAAAACGCCGTCACCCTCTGGCGCGACGCGGTTCTTAAGACGCCGACGAGTAAGGTCGCCTGTTATTCCCTGGCCGGCGCCTACACCCAGACAGGGGGGATGAGGACCGCGGCGGAGTGCTTTTCCGTCGGCGAGGCGTTTCGCCGGGCCGGCTTTCCCGAAAGGGCCCTCCCGGTCTACGAACGGGGGCTCTTCTTCGACCCGACCCACCGCGACACTCTCTTCAGTGCGGCCCTCCTCCACCTGGAGCGGGGCGACGCGACTGCGGCCTTCCCCTATCTCCTGCGGCTCCAGCAGGCTCATCCCGCCTATGCCGAAGGGTATGCGGCCCTGGCCCTGGCCCATGTTCTCGCCGGGCGAGGGGCGGAAGGGGCTGCCGCCCTTGGCCGGGCCCTGCGCCTCGGGGTTGTCTCCGCGGAGGGGATGCGGCTTATGGGCGATGTTTACCTGCGGCTTTTCCGTCTGGACGAGGCCCGCCGCTGGTACAACGCGGCCATAGCCCGCGGGCCGGAAGATGGGGTCGGCCACTACCGCCTCTCGCTCCTGGCGGCGGTGCAGGGACGGCGCCAGGAATCCCTCGACGAGCTTGCCAGGGCGCTCAGGCTGGGCTATCCCGACCGTGCCTCCTTCATCTTCCATCCCCTGCGGCAGACAACGGCCTTCCAGGACCTCGTGGCCCGCTATCCCCGCGACTGAGCAGATGCCGCTCGGTTTCCAGGGGGCGGCGGCCGGGGCTCGTGAGTTGAGAGAAGGGCCCGAGCGGTCAGCGGACTTTCGCCGGGAAAAAAGTGCCCCGAAGGCGGCGTTAACCTCGGCCCCGCTGCCACGAAGCTTCTGAAGCCAGGTCCGCCAGGGAGGGATCGAGCGAAACGAACGAGCCCCTGCCGGCGCCCCC
>DATDMX010000312.1:0-7459 GCA_036518575.1 Geobacteraceae bacterium
AGTGCCGACAGAAGAGGCGGAGCGACGAAAAAGCAGACATCGAGAAGTCGGCTTTTCCATTGCTTGAGGAAACCGGGCCGTAGGGCGACAAAGGCAAGAATTACGAGGAGAAAAGGGAGTGCCACCGTCTTTATGAGTAGAGCAGCGCCGGCAAAGAAGCCGCTCCCGGCAAAATAGAGTCGCCGGCCGGAGTCAGCTCCCCGAACGAGAAGATAAACACTGATGACAAGGGGCAGCAGGACAAAGACTTCCGTGTTGCTGCTGCTCCCCTGCGTAAGCGGTGCGGGAGAGAATACGGCGAAGAGGAAAGCCGCTGCCAAGCCGGCGGCCGCTCCCTGAACATATCTGGCGAGCCTGTAGACAAAGAAGGTGGTGGCCAGGGCGTAAACCGCGGTAGCCACCCGGATTGCCTCAAGGGTATTGCCAAAGAGGGCAATCATGGCGGCATAGATGTAGAAAGCGCCTGGGGGCTTGATGTCGGCGATGTCGCTGTAAGGGATTGCCCCCCGCAGTATCTCTTGGCCAATGTAGCCGTACAGCCCTTCGTCGCGCTCGAAAGGCTCGTGAAGAAAAGCCATTCGAAGCACAAAACCGAGGATGAGAATAAGGACGAGAAGTACCGGCTCCCGTTTTTCTCGGAGCATGGCCAAGGCCCGCTTCATACGGGCCTCGAGCCGGCAAGACGAACTGCATCTGTGGCAATGGGCACGAAGATTTCTCCGTTAATCAGGTCTGCTGAGCATGAAAAAACGGGAAGCGCACGGCCGAGCAAATCAGCGTTGCTCTTTGCCATCGCCACCTTCCTTGTGGTCACACTTGGGGCACTTGAGGAATTCGCCTTCTCTCTTGTACACCTTCTTCACCATGAGGACAAAACCGCACTTCGGGCAGGGCTTTTCCACCGGGGGGTCCCACAGGGCAAACTTGCACTGCGGGTAACGGTTGCAGGAGTAAAACATCTTGCCATAGCGAGACTTCTTCTCCGTCAACTCTCCCGTCTTGCACTCCGGACAAACGACCCCGGTTCCCTTCGGCTTGACGAGCGGCTGGATATTCTTGCAGGCCGGATAGGCCGAGCAGGCGAGATACTTGCCGTAGCGCCCCTCCTTGATGAGCATGGGGCTTGAGCACTTATCGCACTTTTCCTCGGACAGAACCGGTTCGGCGGCCTCCGCCCGCTCCTTGTCCAAGTTGCGGATATACCGGCACTCAGGGTAGCCGGAACAGGCAAAGAACTTGCCGAACTTGCCCAGCTTAACCACGAGCGGCTTCCCACAGTCGGGACAGCTCTCGTCGGTCGTCTCGGTGGTAAGGTCAGCTTTGCTCACCTCCCCCTCCTTCTGTTTGAGGAGGGAGGCAAAAGGATTCCAGAAATCGCGGAGTAGCGGCTTCCACTGCTTCTCTCCCCGCGAGACCTGATCGAGTTCCTCTTCAAGGTTGGCGGTGAAGTTATAATCGACGTACTGGCTGAAGTGGTTGACAAGCAGGTCGTTCACCACCATCCCCACGTCTTCGGGGAAAAAGCGCTTCTTGTCGAGGCGGGCATACTTGCGCTCAACGAGAGTGTTCATGATGCTCGCATACGTTGAGGGGCGGCCGATGCCATACTCCTCCAACGTCTTGACGAGAGTCGCCTCGGTGTAGCGCGGCGGCGGTTGGGTGAAGTGCTGCTCCGGCAGGAGCTTATTGACGGACAGAACGTCGCCTTCGTCTAAAGGAGGCAGTTTCCCCTCTTTCTCTTCCGCCTCGTCGTCAAGCCCCTCGATATACAGCTTCATGAAGCCGGCAAAGCGGATGACAGTGCCCGCAGCCCGGAACTTGTAGCCGTCGCCCGCAACAATGTCCACCGATGTCTGATCGAGGAGGGCTTCGGCCATCTGGCAGGCGACGGTTCTCTTCCAGATGAGATCGTAGAGCTTGAACTGATCGGAAGTCAGGAACCGTTTGACTTCCACGGGGGTCCTGCCGATGGAGGTGGGACGAATCGCCTCATGGGCTTCCTGGGCATTCTTCGCCTTGTTCTTGAAAAACCGCGGCTTTGCGAGTGCATACTCCTTGCCGTAGAGTGAGGTTATGACCTCGCGGGCCTCCTCAAGAGCCTGGTTCGAGAGAGCCACGCTGTCGGTACGCATGTAGGTGATAAGGCCTACCGCCCCCTCGCCCACGTCGATCCCCTCGTAGAGTTTCTGCGCGGTCGACATCGTCTTCTTGGCGGAGAAGCCGAGTTTGCGAGCGGCCTCCTGCTGCAGAGTCGACGTGGTAAATGGCGGGGACGGTGTGCGGCGACGTTCGCTCCGTACAACCTTGTCTACTTTGCACGCCGAGGCAGGACCGGACTGCACCTCGTGCAATGCCGCAAGAATCCGGTCGGCAGCCGCCTGATCGGGAATGTCAAACTTGCCGAGCTTCTTTCCCTCAGCCTCCACGAGATTTGCGGTAAAGCTCTGCCCGCTTGCCTTGGCAAGCTCGGCACCTATGGTCCAGTATTCCTGTTCCTGGAATGCCCGAATCTCCTTCTCGCGCTCGCAAATAAGACGCAAAGCGACCGATTGAACCCTGCCGGCAGAAAGACCGTAGCGGATCTTCTTCCAGAGAAACGGCGAGAGATTGAAACCCACGAGATAGTCGAGCACGGAACGCGCCTGCTGGGCGTCGACGAGTTCCCGCGAAATGGTGCGAGGATTCTGGACGGCCGCAACGATGGCGTCCTTTGTAATTTCGTGAAAGACCACTCGTTTGACGTCGTACTCAGGCTTTTTCTTGTCAAGCCCCAACGCTGCCAGGAGGTGCCAGGAAATCGCCTCCCCTTCCCGGTCGGGGTCGGTGGCGAGAAGGAGAGCATCAATTCCCTTCAACTCCTTCTTGATTGCGTCTATATGCTTCTTGCTCTCCGGCAGGACGGCATACTTCGGTTCGAAGTCGTGCTCGATGTCCACAGACCCCTGTTTGCTCGGTAGCGCACGAACGTGACCGAAAGAGGCAAGGACCTTGTATTCCTTGCCGAGAAACTTCTCTATGGTTTTGGCCTTGGCCGGAGATTCGACTATGACGAGATTATGCGACATGTATCCACCATTCACTGAAAACTTGATGACGCGGCGAGACCTTTGTACTCAAACAAATCTAGTTTATGCAATCGTAAAATTCTTGCCGGGGAGTTGGATGATGGCCCCCTTCAGCTCGAGCCCGAGGAGAAGAGCAGCAATGTCCCCCACCCCCAACGAGCTCTTCACGACAATATCGTCGATATGGAGGGGCGCATCGGTGAGCATTTCGTAGATGGCGACCTCCCGGGGGGCTAGATTGAACTCCGGAGTCGCGGAGGCAACTGTGCCGGTTTCCCGCGGTGGCAGCTCCGAGATGATGTCTTCTACCCCCTCGACGAGCTTCGCCCCATCCTTGATGAGGCGGTTCGTACCACGGCTGGTCTTGAAATTAATATTGCCAGGAACGGCAAAAACCTCTCGTCCCTGGTCAAGGGCGTACTGCGCAGTGATGAGGGAACCGCTGTTTTCTGCGGCCTCCACGACAAGTACGCCCCGAGACATGCCGCTGATGATCCTGTTGCGGCGAGGAAAATTCTCGGCGAGTGGCGTCGTGCCCATGGGAAACTCGGAGACGAGGGCGCCGGTCTCCGCCATCTCTTTGAAGAGGTCACGGTTTTCTGCGGGATAGACGACGTCAATCCCGCATCCGAGGACGCCCACAGTGCGTCCGCCCGCAGCCAGCGCACTGCGATGGGCGGCAGCATCCACACCCCGTGCCATACCGGAAACGACCGTAACTCCCTGTGCAACAAGGTCACGGGCAAGCCGCTCCGTTGCCAGCAGTCCGTAGGTCGATGCACGTCTTGCCCCGACAACGGCAAGCGCCGGTTCGAGGTCACGCAGTGAACCTTTCACGTAAAGGAAGGGCGGATGGTCGGGAATCTCCAGGAGCGGGCGAGGATATTCGTCCGAGCGAAAATCGACAATGCGCACCCCACACTTCTCGATTGCCCGACATTCCCGTTCAGCAAAAGACCGGCAGTCATGACTTGCCAGAGAAGCGATCACCGCGGCGCCTATGCCCTTCACCGTGGCAAGCTCCTTCGCGGAGGCTTTCACCACCCGTTCCGGAGTCTCAAATCGTTCCAGTAGACGACGAAACGCGACATTTCCCACGAGAGGGACCGCTCGCAAGGCAAACCAGAAATAGTGGTCCATAAAATGGGCTCGTGCACAAGGGATGGAGACGATCCGCAGGAAAAACCCGACTGAAACGCTGTGTCGCCCAGTAATGGGCCGGAAAATCCCACGCTATCCGGACGCCCCGACAGGGGATAAATACCGGCGTTACGACTGCTGTCCTGTTACTTTTTCCTGAATTCTACCCGGTCGCCATGGTAAATGGTGTCAATGCTCTTCACCACGAGGGCTGTCGACGTATTCTCCCCAACATCAACCAGCACGACGGCACCGATCAACTCTTCCGGCAGCTTGCCGACCGGCACGTCAATAAACCTTTGATCAACGGCAACGTCACGCACTACGTACAACATGTTGCCCGGCTCGGCGCCATGCTTCCGGCCAATATCAAGAAAGGCGATGTCACCCGCGGCAATCGCGTTGTTGCCGGTCTTGGTCTCGACGATGTAGCCGGAAAGCTCCTGGCTGGCCGCCTTCAGAGGCACCTCACGACGCCGCTCACGGTACGGGAGAAGAAACGAACCGGCGCCGATTTCCTGGTATGACTTGGTGATAATCGCCCTGGAGGCCTTCTCCTCGGTCTCGGAAAGCTGAAGCGTCCCGAGGGGGATAACCTTGTAGCCAAGGATGAAATTGGTGACGGGGTGGCTGACCTGCCCCATCTTCTTGAAGATGGAGAAACGATCTCCCGGTTTGGCGCCGTTTATCCTTCCGACATCAGCATACACGATGTCGTCTTCGCCCACTATTTCCCGGTTCTGGTAGGTGGAGATAATGAAGCCGGACGGATTTATGTCTTTTTCGAGCAGGAATCCTTCCGCGCCAGTAACGGTAAAGGCTCGCTCCTTGACCGGCACCTCTGCCGGCTGTTCGGGTGCGGCGGCGACCGCAGCTGCCGGGGCCTCCTTCGGGACGGCCGCTCCTTCGATCTCGATCCTGTCAGGGAAGACCTTCACCTTCTGGCCGGGATAGATAAGGTGAGGATTAGTGATGCTCTGATTTCGGGACCAGAGATCGGGCCAGTAGTGAGGATCCTTGAGAAAACGGTCAGACAACCCCCACAGGGTGTCGCCTTTCTGGATGACATAAACGGTCGGCTCGCTCTCTGCGGCAAGGACGGCACCGGAACCGAGAGACACCACCCCGAAAAGTACTGCGGCAAAAACGATCTTCTTCATGAGCACCTCGCGTTCATGCGTTAGTAACGGGACAATCTCTCCCGCGCCTTTGCGGCTGCCTGACTCTTGGGATACTTCTCGATCAATGCCTGCAGGGCATCCTTCCCCTTTTCCGGCTCGTTGATACTAATGAGGGTGAAGCCTATCTTCAACATGGCATCGGGAACCTTCGAGCCTTTCGGGTAATCAGTCACGACGCGGTTGAATGCCTCCAGGGCCTCCCGGTAGCTGTGCTGCGTGTAAAAGCACTCTCCTATCCAGTATTGCGCATTGCCGGCGTATTCACCTTTGGGATACTTCTTGAGGTAGGCTTCGAACTCGGTGATGGCCGAGTCGTAGTTATTGGCACTGAAAAGCCCGAAGGCCTTCATGTAGGCTTGCTGCTGGTCGGCGTCCTTGTCCACGGGGACATTCTCTCTGTTGACGACCTCTATCTTCGCCGTGGCGCGGGAAGCAGAAAAACCCTCGAGTCGCTGCGATAAGGTCTCCAGCGACGACGCCACGTCATTATCCTTCTGCTTCAACTCTTCCATGCCGGACGACAGGCGATTCACCCTTGCCTGCATTTCTTTCACGTCGTTCGCCAGTTGCCCGAGCCTCACGCTGTCCGTGGCATTTGCCTGCACGAGTTGCTCCAGACGGGACTCCATTTCCATCTGCTTCTTCAGCATTACATCGTTCGTGCCGCAACCTGCGATGGCCAGGAAAAACAGGCCCAATCCGAGACAACCGCTTTGTCGCATCAGCCCCTCCGGAAGTCAATACAAGCACAATTAAAGCCATTTCCCCATTTTTGTCAAGGAGAAAGCGCCTTTAGGACTTCAATAACCGAAGCCTCTGTGGTACTATGAAAACCTGTTTAAGACACCATAAGGAATCAATCTTCCGGAAACGAGCTTTCACCTGCTTTTCGACAACCCTGCGTCCTCTGCACAATCACACATCATGAAAATACCCGAACTTCTCGCCCCGGCGGGGAATATGGAAAAATTGAGAGTCGCCCTCCACTACGGGGCCGATGCCGTCTACCTGGGAGGAAAGGAGTTCGGCCTCCGGCAGATGGCGGACAATTTCACCCGGGACGAGCTTGCGCGCGCCGTCGACTGCTGCCATTGCCAAGGGGCAAAGGCGTACCTCACGCTCAACAGCTACCTGCACGAAAGCGACCTGGAGCGATTGCCGCGGTTCCTTGCCGATGTGGCGGCAATTCCCTTCGACGCCTTCATCGTTGCCGACCCCGGCGTCATTGAAACGCTCCGCGAGTATATACCGGATGCCGAACTCCATCTCTCCACCCAGGCCAATACCGTCAACTGGCGTAGTGCCCAGTTCTGGCACCGGCAGGGCATTCGACGCATTAACCTCGCCAGGGAACTCTCACTGGAAGAGATTCGCCACGTCGTTGCACGGGTCCCCATGGAGTTCGAGGTCTTCGTTCACGGCGCCATGTGCATTTCTTATTCGGGCCGCTGCCTCCTCTCCAGCATCATGGCGGACAGAAATGCCAATCAGGGGGCCTGCGCTCACCCCTGCCGCTGGAACTACGCCCTTGTGGAAGAAAAGCGGCCGGGGGAATATTTCCCCGTTACCGAAGACGGGAACGGAACCTTCATCTTCAACTCCAAGGATCTCTGTCTCCTCCCCCATCTCCCCCGACTCGTGGAGAGCGGCGTGGCATCCCTGAAAATCGAGGGGAGAATGAAAGGGGTCAACTACGTCGCCTCAGTGGTAAGGGTATACCGTGAAGCGCTTGACCGCTTCGCCGACAACCCGGAAAACTACCACTGCCGCCCCGAATGGCTTGAGGAACTCTCCAAAATCAGCCATCGCGGCTACACCTCGGGCTTCCTCCTCGGTCCTCCCGGCAGACACGATCACGAGTACCACTCGCGCTATCTCCGCACCCACGATTTTGTGGGCATCGTTGAGGAAGTGGGCGACGACGGACGGGTCGTCATCGGCGTGAGAAACCGTATGTGCGCCGGAGACACGGTGGAATTCGTCGGCAGGGGCATGCGCTCCCACGCCTTCACCCTCCCCCCCATGGAGACAGTTGCAGGCGAAGATTCACCCACCGTACTCGCGGCAAACCCC
>DATDMX010000313.1:0-2771 GCA_036518575.1 Geobacteraceae bacterium
CAGTACGCTCCTCTACTATGATCGGATTGGTCTCCTCTCTCCCTCGGGGCGAAGCGACGCTCACTATCGCCTGTACTCTCCCAAGGACCGGGAACGCCTGGAGACCATCTGTGCCTACCGTCAGGCCGGGCTCACCATCGAGGATATTGCCGCTCTCCTGGTCCGGGAAGGGGACGATACGAGCACGGTTCTGGAGCACCGCCTGAAGGCTTTGGGCGAGGAGATTCGGGCCCTGCAGACCAAGCAGCGCCTTCTGGCACGCATGCTCAGGATCACGGCCACGGGTGGCCCCGAGGCCGACGTGGACAAAGAAACGTGGGTGGCGATGCTGCGTGCCGCCGGTATGGACAAGGAGGCCATGCAGCGCTGGCATTCGGAGTTCGAGCGGCGGGCCCCCGAAGCCCACCACCGGTTTCTCATTTCCCTGGGGATAGACGAGAAGGAGGCACAGCTCATTCGCAGCCTGTCGGCCCAGGGGCCTTTTGCCTGGCAAACGCCCGAAAAATCTGGTAAGAGTGCTTGACTGCGGTAAAAACTCTAGCCCTACGAGGATAAACCATGAAACAGCTTCTTGCCGCCCTCTGTGCCGTCTGTTGGTGTCTTGCCTGGTCCACCGCCGCACTGGCGGAGAAGAGCGCCGTCGATGCGGCTTCCCCGAAGGAGGCCGCAACCTCCACTTCAGCCACTAATATACGGCTGACGACAACCGACATCCTTTGTCCCACTGTGAACGACGAGGCGAGACAGGACTACAACAGCGCCCTCGCTGCCAAGCTGAAGGGTGACCTGAAGGAGGCGGAGCGCCTCTACCGGCTGGCCGTCGCCAGGGACGAGCGCTACTGCGACGCCATGGATAATCTCGGTCAGCTCCTGCGCATGCGCGGGCGGATGGACGAGGCCATCTCCTGGTACGAGCGGTCGCTCGCCGTAAAGCCGGACAACGCCGTCGCGCATCAAAACCTCGCCGTGGTGTATGACCTTCAGGGGGAAGCGGAGAAGGCACAGGCCCAGTATCAGTGGATCATCCGCCATGACCCGACAAATCCGGAAGGCTACTACGGGGCGGGGCTCTCCCTCCTGAATGCCGGCAGCACCGATACTGCCATTGTTAACCTGGCGCTGGCGGAGAAGTACTACCGCGAACAAAAGTCCCCATTGGTGGAGGATGCCCGCTATCTGCTGGGGGTAGCCCATTTCAGGAAGAACGATTACGCGAAGGCGCGCGACTACCTGCTTCCTCTCTATGAGCAGAAACGGGACGACCCCAACCTCAATTATCTCCTCGGCCTCTGCTATCTCGACCCCGCCAAGGGGGACAGAAAACGGGCCCGGGAACTGATCCTGAAGGCCCGGGATCTGGGGCAGACCATAGATCCCGCCATCCTCTTGAAGATCGAGAAGCCCGACTGAGCGGCCTTCAGTCGCAGCGGGACTTGGAGGCTCACACCACGTTTTTCTTGAGTTCAGCGAGGGGATAGAAGGTGCCGCGCCAGGTGATCCCCCCCTGCACGAGGTTGAGGACGGTCGTGCGGAGGATGATCCACGAGAAGAGCAGGGCGCTCGGCGCGAAACCGATGGCGAGCCATGGCCGGGCGCCGTGGAAGCGGGCGCAGTCCGCAATGAGAAGGGTGAGGAGAGCGACGAGGGCGACGTAGACCATGCGGGTGGCCCCGGTCGTGGCGAAGAGGGCGACGTAGGGAAAGACGCTTCCCAAGAGATGGAAGCAGACGCCGAACAGGGCCAGGGAAAGGCGGTAGTCGCAGCCGGCAAAGGCGTTCTTCTCCAGTCCCCGGACCGCCTGTCTCACCGATGTGTACCACTCCACGCTCAGGAACTCGGGGGCGTAAGCTACGTCCGAGCGGAAGCCGCCCTTTTTCAGGATCTTGCCAAGCTTGATATCGTCATCCGGGCGAAGCCGTATCGTCTCGTGTCCCCCCACCTCTCGGTAGGCAGCGGTGCGCACCATGTTGAAGGCGCCGATCCCGATGAAGCAGCGGCTCTTCGGGTCCCGCGCCTTCCAGGGACGGGCGAACACGGAAAAGAAGAGGATGAAGGAAACGCCGAACATGGAGAGGAAGGTGCCCGGCATGGTCAGGCGGGGTGTTGCCGCCAGATGGTCGAGGCGGTTCTCGGTGAGAAAGCGCACGGCCCGGCTGAGGACCGTCGGCTCCATGACGATGTCGGCGTCGGTGAAGAGAAGGATGTCGCCCCGGGCACGGGCGGCGCCTTGCCAGAGCGCATGATTCTTGCCGAGCCAGCCGGCGGGAAGCTCCGTGACACGAACCACCTGGAGCGCGGGAGCTTCCAGGGCCATCTCCTCCAGAATGGTGCCGGTCCTGTCCTCGGAGCGGTCATCCACCACGATCAGCTCCAGGTTCGGGTAGTCGAGCGCCAGGAGAGAGCCGAGGGCCTCCCGGATGTTCCGCTCCTCGTTGCGGGCGGCGGTGATGATCGACACATGCGGGACGGTGTCAGGCGGCGCGGCGGGAATGTCGCGCAACGAGCGGACCGTGCGGTTGCCGATAACCACGTCCAGGGCGATCAGCCCGTAGAGGATGAAGGTGGAGAGTGCGAGCCAGAAAAGGAATGTCATGGTGCCGCCAATCTAGCACTCATCGCGGCGATGTGCAATCGGGTACGAGACGGGGTAGGGGGGATTAGAAGCATTGACCGGGGTTTGGGTTTGCGGTACATTGTGGCGCGGAAATTGGCGTTAGGATGTGTTTTTACGTCTCACTTCTAGCTTTTGACCGAGGTTTTCCCATGGAGGG
>DATDMX010000314.1:0-2361 GCA_036518575.1 Geobacteraceae bacterium
TCACGACCGTCTCGCCCGACGCGTAGAGCCCGGCCAGCATGAGGGCCGACTTCACCTGGGCGCTCGCCACCTTGCTCTCGTACGTTATGCCGGCAAGCTCCCGGCCGACGATGGCCAGGGGGGCCTTCTCGCCGCCGGCGCGGCCGTAGATGCACGCACCCATCCGGCCGAGAGGCTCCACCACCCTTTTCATGGGACGATTACGCAGGTACTGGTCGCCGGTGAGAATGCTGAAAAATTTCTGGCCGGCAAGGATGCCGGTCATGAGCCGCATGGAGGTGCCCGAATTGCCGCAGTCGAGGCAGTCAATCGGCTCCGCGAGGCCATGGAGCCCTTTCCCCTCGATCTTCAGGGTATCGCCGTCATCGGTGACGCTCACCCCCATGGCACGAAACGCGTTCAGGGTGGCGAGATTATCTTCGCCCCGCAGCACGCCGCGGACCGTGGTTGTGCCACGGGCCAGTGAGCCGAGCATGATGGAGCGGTGGGAAATGGACTTGTCGCCGGGGACGGCAATGTCTCCCCGGACCGATTGCGCAGGTTGTATGGTATAGCTTTCCACGAATGCCTCCAGGGCCTTCGGCCTACAGTATTGCGTCCCTGCTCTCCTTCGAGCGGGTGAAGAACGCCTCCAGGCCGGCAGCGTCCTTCTCCGCCACCAGGGCGCGCAGCTCGGCGAAGTAGCCGGTAAAATAATCCATCAGTTCGAGAATGCATTCCCGGTTCATGAGGGCTATGTCGCGCCACATGACCGGATCGGAAGAAGCGATGCGGGTAAAATCCCGGAAACCGCCCGCCGAATACTTGAGGATACCCTCGTCGAGCCGGTCGTACCCGCCGACGGCGTTCACGAGGGAATAGGCCACCATGTGGGGAAGATGGGAGATGGCAGCCACCACCCGGTCGTGCTTGCCCACATCCATCACCACCACTTCGGAACCGGCTGCCTCCCACATGCGGACCACCTTCGCCAGGGCATCGGCGTCGGTCCGCGCCGTCGGTGTGACGATGCAGCGCTTCCCCCGGTAGAGGGTGGCGAAGGAGGCTTCCACCCCCGTGTGCTCCGTGCCGGCGATGGGATGTCCGCCGACGAAATGCCGGCCCGCCGGCATGAGCTCCTCGCAGGCCGAGACGATATCCCCCTTGACGCTCCCCCCATCGGTGACGATGCAGCCGGGATCAAGGGCCGGGGCGATCTGGCGGGTAATCGGCACGATGGAGCAGACCGGCGTGGCGAGAAAAACCATGTCGGCCCCGGCAACCCCGGCGCAAACATCGTGCTCGTAGCGGTCGATGACGCCAAGCTCCACCGCACGCTGGAGGTTCGCCGCGCCGCGACCGATGCCGACGATTTCCCCTACCTCCCTCTTCTCCCGCAGGGCGCGGGCAAGGGAGCCGCCGATGAGACCGACTCCTATTATGGCCAACCGCTTGATGAGCGGCATCGTTACCTCGTACGGATTTTACTTAGCCTTCGGATACGACCCCAGGACCTTCACGAACTGGCAACACCCCTTGAGGTCTTCCACCGCTTCGGCAATGAGGGGCGTGCTGATGTGTCCTTCGAGATCGAGGAAGAAGACATACTCCCACGCTTTCTTCTTAAAGGGACGCGACTCGATCTTGGAGAGATTGATTCCCCGCCGGGCGAACGGTTCCAGCATCCGGTGGAGGATGCCCACCTCGTCCTTCACGGCGAACATGAGCGAGGTCTTGTCGTCGCCCGAGGGGTCGGCGAGCTTCTTGGCAATGACGAGAAAACGGGTGAAGTTGTTCACCTGGTCTTCGATCCGCTCCCGCACCACCTTGAGATCGTACATGACGGCGGCGAGCTCGCTGGCGATGGCCGCGGCGTTGTAGTCGTCGCTCACGATCTGGGCGGCCACGGCCGTCGAGGCGACATCGACGACGGGGACATTGGGAAGGTGCTCGGCCAGCCAGTCGCGGCACTGGGCGAGGGCCTGGGGATGGGAGTAGACCTTCTTCACATCCTCCAGCCTCCCGGTGCGGGAGAGGAGGTGATGGTGGATCTCCAGCAGCACTTCGGCGTTAATCTTGAGCTGGCTCTCCATGAACATGTCGAGGGTATGGGAAACCACCCCTTCGGTGGAGTTCTCCACCGGCACCACCCCGTACTGGGCAAGCCCCTTCTCCACCTCTTCGAAGACCGCCGGGATCGACTTCTGCGGCACGAGCTCGGCGGAAAGGCCGAACTGCTGCATGGCCGCCATGTGGGTGAAAGTCGCCTTCGGCCCGAAGAAGGCCACCTTCATGGGGGCTTCGAGGGCCAGGGAGGCGGAGATGATCTCCCGGAAGACACTGCGCAGTGCCTCATTGGGGAAGGGGCCAGGGTTGGCGGCG
>DATDMX010000315.1:0-2975 GCA_036518575.1 Geobacteraceae bacterium
CCTGAATGCGGTACTCCCTGGCCTTGCTCCGGCAAGCGCGTACTACGTAAAGGGGAGTAAGGAAGCACGACATGATACCGTTCAGGCACCCAAGAACGAGTATGGACCGGTACCAAACCCTTCTTGCCGTGCCCGCGGCGCTCACGTCCTCCAGAAAAACCAGGAACACTCCGACACAAAGCCAGTACTGGGTAGCTATGACCGTCAGCCATATTTCAGCCTGAGGCAACAGGACGATTGCCAGGCAGACGATGGCTTTCTTCCTCAAACTGTCCCAGAAGGGGGAATTGCCGAAGGCGACGATGGCAACGACCATCGCCTGGAAGAGCAATGAAACGAAGAGAGTCACGAAGGGGGCTTGGTCGATGCTCGTAAGCGACATGAGTGCGGATGCCACGAGGGGAACGAGCGAAAAATAGCCTATGTTGTAACGGAGTACGGCGCCAAGGCCATCTTTTATCATCAAACCAAAGACGACGACGCCTTCCTCGGCCCAGAATCTCGGGTGAACGAAGAACGAGGGATAGCGCCAGACCATGATGGCGAGCGACGCCAGCAGAAGCAAGATGCCGTGCTTGTACCTGCGGATGCCAGCGGTTACCGTTTCCCCCGTAGCCTGCAACTTTCCCCCATCGTCTCTCGAAACTGGTGACTCGTCGCCTCCTGCGCCCGTGTGTGCGCAAACTTCTTAGCCTATATCACAAAAAACGGACAAACTAAAGCGTCGTATGCACGTTCACACTTCTATGGTGCCTCTACAGGTACAGCCTCAAACATAATGCCGGTATCAATCAAACCGATCCCGAAGTCGATGCAGCGTGCTACCGCCTCTTCTCTCGTTGAGTACTCCTCGTAAAAGTTGAACCTCTTGTGACTTCTCTTATGCCTGATGGTTAGAAAAACGCCAGTGGCGGAGGCTGGCACTGACAACTCCCGATGCACTACCAGCTCATGGCTCCATGAGCTGCTCCCTGATCCAGTGTATCTCCTGCTTCCTGAAATCGATGCTGTAGACGAGGTCACGCAGGACGTTCATGCCGAGAAGACCGTCACCGGGTGGCACGCCTTCACCCTCCCTCACGATGACCACATCCACGCCCTCTTTCCGGTGGGGGCCGACCGTAAGAAAGTTCAAGCGCGCCAACCGCGCTCGCATCACCTTCCCCCCGATAACCCTGACGTTCACCTCGCTCGCCCCATCGATCTCAAGCTTCTCGGCGAGGGCCGGCGTGATGAGAGTGGCGGTGGAGCCGGTATCGAGGAGCAGAAGTGCGGCAGCCTCCCTACCGCCATAGCCCAGCGTAACAGGAACAAACACACGGTTCCCGACAACAGTAACTCCGGAAAATTCACCGGCGACGATTTTTTCTCGGGTCTGCACCTTTTCGGCCGCGTGGTGCAGTCCCTCCTGCTTCTCCTCTTCGCCGGACTCCCCGCGAAGTTGCATGTCACGTTTGACACGCTCCTCTTCCCGAAGGCGGGCCTTTTCCGCCGGGGAGAGGGCCTCCGAGTTCTCCCCATAGACCTTTTCCCGACTCCGGTATTCCCGGGGCACTTTGCTTTGCTCGTCAACGAAATGGACCGTCCCTTCCCTGTCGACGTACTTGTAGAATTCGGCGCTGCTGGGGCAGGGAAGCGCCAGGACGAGCGCACCCCAGACCGACAGCGACAATATCAGGACCTTCCCCATAGCCATCTCCATCACAGCTTTTCTTGAAGTATACCCGAGAAGTCGGCGCTGTGGCGAGGCCGGTGCCGGTGCCAGTCAACCGACACATTTCCGTTGACAAAATGCAGCACCTCCCGTATTCTGCCCCTTACAATTGAATAAAAAGACCTGCTTATCGAGAGTGGTGGAGGGAAAGGCCCTGCGAAGCCACAGCAACCGGTCCGGCAACGGACGCCAGGTGCTAAATCCTGCCGTAAGGCGAAGATGAGAAAGGCGCTTAAGGATAGCAGCATAACAAAAGCCCCTTCTTATCCGGTATAAGAAGGGGCTTTTTTCTTTATCTACTCACATCAAGCTGTATCTGGGACTTCATGTATACCGGCATCGTCGAACCAAAATCCGTAACCTTTGACACCGATCTTCGCTTGGAAAGCGGGCGGATCCTGGGTCCGATCACGCTTGCCTTCGAGACCTACGGCGAGCTCAACCGCGAACGCTCCAACGCCATTCTCGTGACCCACGCCTGGACGGGAAACGCCCATCTGGCGGGCAGATACTCCGAGGATGAGCCGAAACCCGGCTGGTGGGACGCCATCGTTGGCCCCGGGCGCCTCCTGGACACCGACCGCTATTGCGTCATCTGCGCCAACGTCATCGGCTCCTGCTACGGCTCGACCGGTCCCACCGCCATAAACCCGAAGACCGGCAAGAAGTACAACCTTTCCTTCCCGGTCATTACGGTGCGGGATATGGTCAGGGCCCACGTGCTGCTCCTCGACCACCTGGGAATCGACCGGCTCGTCACCGTTCTCGGAGGCAGCATGGGCGGGATGCAGGCACTGGAATGGGCGACTCAGTTCCCCGAGCGTGTCGCGTCGGCCGTGGTGCTTGCGGCTACGCCACGCCCCTCGGCCCAAGCCATTGCCCTGAATGCCGTGGCGCGCTGGGCCATTTTCAACGATCCCATGTGGCGCAAGGGGGAGTACCGCAAGAACCCCAAGGACGGGCTGGCGCTCGCCCGTGGCATCGGCCACATCACGTTTCTCTCGGATGAATCCATGACCGCCAAGTTCGGCCGCCGCTTTTCGGCCAAGGACGGCCTGTTCGACTTCTTCGGCCAGTTCGAGGTGGAACGCTACCTCTCCTACAACGGCTACAACTTCGTCGACCGGTTTGATGCCAACTCGTTCCTCTATCTCGCCAAGGCGCTCGACCTCTACGACGCGGCGTGGGGGTACGAATCGCTGGAGGAGGCGATGGCGCAGGTGCATGTGCCAATCCAGTTCTTCGCCTTCACCTCCGACTG
>DATDMX010000316.1:0-2821 GCA_036518575.1 Geobacteraceae bacterium
CATTCATCAACGGACCGGACGCGGGGAGCCCTCGCGCTTCTGCGGGGCGACAGCTAACCACACGATACTACCAGGGCGGCAGTAATAAAAAAAAGAGCGGCCGTGAGCCGCTCTTTTCAGTCCTATTGATACATTCTTTACCTTAGGGAAGCCTTGCCGGCCACCTGCACCCTGATGAGGGCACGCTCGAGAGCCGCCTCATAGACACAATAGTTGTGGTCTTCGGGCGTAAGCTTCTTCAGCGCCTCCTCGGCACGACCGAGAGCGGCTTTGGCGCGCTCCAGATCGATCTCGTCGGCCCGCTCGGCGGTTTCCACGAGGACGGTGACGCTGTCGTTTTCCACCTCGAAGTAGCCCCAGTTGACAGCCATGTGGAAGACGGCACCATCTTTCTTGTACGACAGCTCGCCGATCTTCAGAGAGGTGAGGAAGGGAGCGTGCCCGGGGAGCACTCCGAACTCGCCAAGTGTGCCGGTGGCGGTGATCTCGTCCACCTCGTCGGAGAGGACTTTCTTGTAGGGCGTTACCAGTTCGACTTTCAGTTTTTCTGCCATGTATGAAATCCTTGTAGGGGCACCCCCATGTGGGCACCCTGATGCGGGCGGCCACACGGGGCCGCCCCTACGGGGAATATTACGCCATCAGTTTCTTGGCCTTCTCAAGAGCCTCTTCAATGGTACCGACCATGTAGAAGGCCTGCTCGGGGATGTCGTCGTGCTTGCCGGCAACGATTTCCTGGAAGCCTTTGATGGTGTCCTTCAGCTCGACGTACACGCCGGGGGTGCCGGTGAAGGCCTCGGCAACGTGGAACGGCTGGGAGAGGAAGCGCTGGATCTTGCGGGCGCGGGCAACGACCAGTTTGTCCTCCTCGGAAAGCTCGTCCATACCGAGAATGGCGATGATGTCCTGGAGGTCCTTGTAGCGCTGGAGGACGTACTGGACCGAGCGGGCTACGGCGTAGTGCTCGTCACCCACGACCTGCGGGTCGAGAATGCGGGAGGTGGAGTCGAGCGGGTCAACGGCCGGGTAGATCCCGAGCTCGGCGATCTGACGGGAGAGAACCGTCGTGGCGTCGAGGTGGGCGAAGGCCGTAGCCGGTGCCGGGTCGGTCAAGTCGTCGGCCGGAACGTAAATGGCCTGGACCGACGTAATGGAGCCCTTGGTGGTGGAGGTGATGCGCTCCTGAAGCTCACCCATCTCCGTAGCGAGGGTCGGCTGGTAACCGACGGCGGAAGGGATACGGCCGAGAAGGGCGGAAACCTCGGACCCTGCCTGGGTGAAACGGAAGATGTTGTCGATGAAGAGGAGCACGTTCTGGCCTTCCTCGTCACGGAAGTACTCGGCAACAGCAAGGGCGGAGAGAGCAACGCGGGCACGGGCTCCCGGCGGCTCGTTCATCTGGCCGTAGATGAGAGCAGCCTTGTCGATAACGCCCGAGTCCTTCATCTCATGCCACAGGTCGTTACCTTCGCGGGTACGCTCACCGACGCCGGCGAACACGGAGAAACCGCCGTGCTGCTTGGCGATGTTGTTGATGAGTTCCATGATGAGAACGGTCTTGCCGACGCCGGCGCCGCCGAAGAGGCCGATCTTGCCGCCGCGGGCGTAAGGAGCGAGAAGGTCGACGACCTTGATGCCGGTGGTGAAGGATTCGACCTTCGTGGACTGGTCCTGGAAGGAGGGAGCCGGACGGTGAATCTCGTACTCCTTCTCCGCATTCACCGGACCCATCTCGTCAACCGGCTCGCCGACGACGTTGAGGATGCGGCCCAGGGTCTTGCGACCGACCGGGATGGCAATCTGCCTGCCGGTGTCCACGGCCTGCTGGCCGCGCACGAGACCGTCGGTGGAGTCCATGGCGATGGTACGGACCGAGTTCTCGCCCAGGTGCTGGGCGACCTCGAGAACGAGGTTGAGCTCGCGGTCATCGATGGCCGGGTTGGTGACCTTGAGGGCGTTGTAGATGGCGGGGAGTTTCCCCGGCTCGAATTCGACGTCGACAACCGCGCCGATGACCTGCGAAATTTTACCGATATTCTGGCTCATGTAACCTTTTCCTCCTGCGGCCGCTGGCGGCCTCTATGGTGAAGTCGTGAATTAGCCTTTGATTGACTCTGCGCCGGAGATGATCTCCATCAGTTCCTTCGTGATGGCAGCCTGGCGGGCGCGGTTGTAAATGAGCGTCAGTTTCCCGATCATCTCGGAAGCGTTCTTCGAGGCGCTGTCCATGGCGGTCATGCGTGCGCCGTGCTCGGATGCGAGCGACTCCAGAAGCGCCTTGAACATCTGGACTTCGATGTTCTTCGGCAGGAGCTCATCGAGAAGCGCTCCCTGTGACGGCTCGTAGATGTACTGGGCTGGAGCCTCTTCCGCCTGGGCGGGAGGAGCCACGGGGAGAAGCTGCTGCAGGGTGATCTCCTGAGTCATGACGCTCTTGAACGCGTTGAAGAGGATGAAGACCTTGTCGTACTCTTCCGCAAGGTATCCCTCGATCACTTCCTGTGCGAGAAGCGCAGCCGTCTGGTAGTTGAGGGTAGCGAAGATGTTGGCATGATTCTTCGCCACCTTCTGACGGTTCTTGAGGAACTCAAACCCCTTGCGGCCGATGGTCATGAGCGAGATATCGCTGTATTCGGCCTTGTTCTCCCGCACGAAACGCTCGGCTGCCTTGCAGATGTTGGCGTTGAAACCGCCGCACAGGCCGCGGTCCGAGGTGACGACGATGAGGAGGACCTTGTCACTTTCCCGCGGGGCAAGAAGCGGATGAGAATCGGCTTCCTGGTTCGCGGCGAGCTTTTCCAGCACCTCGGCGAGCTTGCTG
>DATDMX010000317.1:0-3268 GCA_036518575.1 Geobacteraceae bacterium
CGAGCGACATCCACCGACTCTATAGTGACTTCTACCACGGCGAACCCTTCGTGAGGGTGCTGCCCTTGGGAAGTTTTCCTTCCACGGCCCACGTCCGCGGCTCCAACTTCTGTGACATCGGTGTGAGCGTGGATGGCAGGACAGGGCGGGTGGTGATCGTATCGGCCATCGATAACCTCGTCAAAGGGGCGTCCGGCCAAGCCGTTCAGAACATGAACATTATGTGCGGCCTTCCGGAAAATCTTGGTCTCGAAGGGCTTCCCCTCTTCCCGGAGTATAAGAGGGGAAGCACACACCGTGCTTCCCCTCCTTCCATTTCGTTCCCTTCGTCTCCCTCATCATTTCGTTCGCGCACTTCTGGTTTCAACTCGCCTTTTTTCTCTGTCAACTGCATTGACACCGTAAAAACAGTTTACTTTGTCCCAACAGCGTTCCGTCCTGCCTTTGCCGGGACGCTGCGAGAATGTGTCAACGCTGGTTTACCGAGAGGGTGTTTGGCTTGGTCTTGGTAACAGCCTGATTATTCTTAGGAAAGGAGCGTTAGGTGTCTGGCATGGTTCGTGGTTTATGGTGATGCGCGCTATTCGGGGCGAAGTGCCCCGGGAGTAACCAAGCGCTAACTACGAAGACGGAGGACAGACATGCTACGGAACGGTTTTACGTTGGTGGAGGTGGTCGTTGTCATGGCGATAATTGCCACCCTCATGGTCATCGCCACCCTCAATTTCCGGGAGTTTTCCCGCAAGTGCGGCATTGAGAACCAGACGAAGATGCTCTACGTTGACCTTATGAAGCTGCGCTCCCACGCCTTGTTCGAGCGGCAGCACCACGCCGTGAAACTCACCCCGACGCTCTTTGCCATCTACTCGTCCCACGAGGCAAGCGGTGAGCCAATCGCCCGCCGCCATCTCCGCTATCCCATTACAAACAGCGAAATCGTACTTAACTTCAACGAACGCGGACTTCTCGATGGAAGCTTTGGCAGAAGCATCTGTACGAGTGACGATGCCAGTCCTGCCGCCTACGACAGCCTCGTGGTTTTCACGACGCGCATCCAGATGGGAAAACGTGAGCACGGTGGTGCCTGCGTAAGCTCCTCAATACGAACCAACTGACGTGTGACAGGGGAGGCCGGTGCGCGGCGAACGGAAGAGGGGAGATGCGCGGCAGATAGCTATTCTTCCTTGATTTCAAAGGGGTTAACGTGGTATAAATTTGTGCCGTTTTTTATTGTTTACGTGAAAAAATTCAGTAAAACTAAAAAGGAGAATGGCGTATGGCGAATTCGGCAGATTTCGAAAAAGCGCTCCAGGTAGGACGGCCTCCCAACATCAGGGAGCTTTTCCCTAACTCCAAGGCCCTTATCGTCAGCGGCAAGGTCATTGACCGGGCAATGCTCGCAAAGGGAAAAGCGATCGCCATGGCGGCCAACGGCAGGAATTACTTTGTCATTCGCGGCGTCCTCAAGGCTGCACAGCGCGCCAATGCGGTCGTCATCATCGAAATAGCCAAGTCCGAAGGTGGGCAGAAGGCCTACTGCGGCGTGAATTACTGGAACATGGCACGCATCGTCGACAGTATCTGCAACGAGCTCGGCATAACCGTGCCGGTCGCCATCCACGCTGACCATTACGGGATTAAGAACGATAAGGACCTGGCGTCTGCCAAGGTGGAAGTACCGACCATGTTCGAGGCGGGCATCACCTCCATCGCCATCGACGCGTCCCATCTCCCCGACGACAAGAATCTTCTGGCAAACCTCGACCTCAATCCCTTTATTCCGGCCTGGGCCGGGCTTGAGACCGAAGTGGGCGAGATAAAGGGCAAGGAAGGACTCTCTACGGTGCCCGAAGCCCTCTTTCTCATTCAGGGACTCAACGCCCGCGGCATCTTTCCTGACTGGATTGCCCTCAATAATGGCACTACCCATGGCATCGAGGCCTCCGACGCCGGTATTCAGGTGGGACTCACGGCCGAGATTCACAAGGCGATCGCCGCCTACAAAGTGAACGGCGCCCAGCACGGCACCTCGGGGAACAGTTCCGAGCGTCTGCGGCAGATTGCCCAGGAAACCGCTACCACCAAGGCGAACGTTGCCACTGCCCTGCAGATGATCTCCTGGGGCGTGGAGGTGAACGACTACGGCAACGCCATCCTTGATGAGAGCGGCAATTTCAAGAAGGTGAAGGGTGAAGGGATGACCGAGGAGCTGTGGGCAGAAATGGTAGCCTACGCCGAGTCCAAAGGGTGGAAAAAGGGCGATTACAAGAATCTCAATCTCCCCTTCGAGAACAAGCTCCTGGCTCAGCCCAAGGAAATCCGGGAACGCATGGCCAAAAGAGTAGAGGATTTTACCTACAAGATGATGACAGAGGTCTTCAACGCCAAGGACACCGCACCGCTGGCCATCGAGGCCATTCTCAAGGCGGGCTCCCACGATGTAGGCCCGAAGGGCAGCCGGATAGAAGACCCGGCGCAGTGGAGCGACGAGAAGATTGTCGAAAGGGCGAAATCGCTCTCCGGCGACAAAGGCCCGAGCGGGAACTTCGACGACTAAGATGAAGATGAGGGGGCTGCCTGCCCCCTTTTTTTATAGCACCCCGGACAAACCGGCATCGGATACGGAACAGGATTAGGACAAAGAGGGGGGAGACTTTCATGTCTCGACCGGTCATTCTTCTCGTCGACGACAGCAGACTCTTTCTTGAAATGGAGAAGGAGTTCCTCCAGCCCTGCGCGGTCAAGATCTATACGGCGCAGACGGGGCAGGAAGCACTGGACGTGGTACGAATGGTGCGACCGGACCTGATTTTCATGGACCTCCACATGCCGGAAATGGACGGCGCCACCTGCTGCTCCCTGCTCAAGGCCGACCCTGACTTCATGACGGTCCCCGTCGTGATGGTCGTCACGGCGGAGAACCTCGAAGACGCGAAACGTTGCGAGCAGGCCGGCTG
Organism: Geobacteraceae bacterium; assembly: GCA_036518575.1. Lineage (GTDB taxonomy): Bacteria > Desulfobacterota > Desulfuromonadia > Geobacterales > Geobacteraceae > DATDMX01. The sequence goes on from DATDMX010000317.1 coordinate 2,958, forward strand.
TGATCATGTCCTCACCAAACCGGTGGACCGGGCCTCTTTCATTCGAAGTGGCCATCGTTTCTTGCCCCTGCTTGGACAGGTCGAGCTGCGGGTTCCGTGCCTGGCACTGGTGGTTTTTCGCAGAGCGGGGAAAACCTTTTATGGCACGAGCGCCAACCTGAGCACCCAGGGGATATTCATTGCCTACGACGGCGAGGTGGAAGTTGACGACTGTCTGAGTCTCACGTTCATGATCCCGGGTAGCGACGGTGAGGTCGTGGACGTGAAGGGGCGTGTTGCCTGGAAGAACTGCGGCAGGCCTTTGCGCAAGC
>DATDMX010000318.1:0-5061 GCA_036518575.1 Geobacteraceae bacterium
TGTCACGCTCCTACCCGTCATCGGCGTCGTGCAGGTGGGAAGGCAGGCGATGGCGGACCGCTACACTTACCTGCCGAGCGTCGGGGCGTTTCTCCTCATGGGAGTCGCCGTGGCCTGGGGCGCCCGGAAGCTGAACGGCAGGGGCGCTCTGGGTGCGGTTCCTGCCGCGGCCGGCGTGGTCATCCTCGTTCTTCTTGCCGTTGCCACGTGGCGCCAGATCGAGGTTTGGCATGACGGCATCACCCTCTGGACCCCGGTCATAGATCGCTACCGGGGACACGAGCATGAGGCATTGGGACTTGCCATGGCGTTTAGCAATAGGGGGATAGCGCTGCACCGTCGCAGCGAGCTCGATGCTGCCATCGCCGACTATACGAAGGCGATCGAACTGGAACCGAAGGATGACGCGTATTACAAGAACCGGGGCACCGCCCACATGGAAAAAAAGGAGTTCGACCCCGCACTGGCCGACTTCATGCGCGCCATCGAGCTGAACCCTGCGAGTGGCGGCTCCTACTACAACGTCGCCTGCCTCCATGCCCTGAGAGGGGAGACGGCGGAGGCGTGCGCCTGGCTGAAGAAAAGCATCGACCATGGTTATGACGACCGGGAGCGGATCGCGAGCGATCAAGACCTGGCGTCCATCCGCGGCGCCGCCTGTTACGGGCCAGCTGTCGCGGGGAAATAGGGAGGAGACGGGCCATGCTCGTGCAAGGAGGAGTGACGCGGCGGGTAAAGCAGATGGAGACCGCGGAGTTTGTAAGGTTTGTGGCGCAGCGGGCTCCGGCCAGCCACTATTTCGTCGTGGATCCGCCGCCGGGGATCAGCATGGCATCGGCCATGGAATGGCGCATCGTCCTTGCCGGCGCGAGCGCCCTGGCAGAGGTGGGAGCAGCGCTCTGGCAGGCCTATGAAACGTTTGTTCGCGGCGAAGGCTCTGCCGGTGAGCTCCTCGTGCAGGTCAAGAACCGCAAGAAGGCGTTCGACCAGTTCGTGGTCGGAAGGGAAATCGGCGACGAAAAGGCGCTCCTGCACCGCCTGACGGAAAGTGCGCGGCTTCTGGCCCCGAAGGGGGGGGAGGAGTCCGTTGAGGAGGAGTTGGCAGAGACGGAGGATTCCGGCTACTGGGCGAGGGTAGTGTAGCCGATCGGCGCGCGTCCTTGCGGGCCGAAGGCGGCGTGGTATCATGAAAAAAACGAATCTGCCCGGAGGTACCATGAAAAAGATCATTACCGCGGCGCTCCTGCCGGTCTTCATCATGTCGGGGTGCGCCACGTACAAGCAGCAGTACGTGGCTTTCCGGCCACCCGAGGCCTTTGCCAACAAAAAGAGCGTCGATGGCGCGGTGCTCGCCGCGGAAGCGTACGCCGACAAGGATGTGGCCGAGGACACCTTCGGCTTCGACATCCGCGGGGCGGGACTCTTGCCGGTGCAGCTCGTCATCGACAACAAGAGCGGCAAGTCCCTGGAACTGGTGGCAAGCCAGACGTTTCTCGTCGACGACAATGGCGGCTACTGGACGCTCGTGCCGAACTTCACCGCAGTGGAGCGGGTAGACAAATACACCGAGGGTGGTGCCATTATGGGCGGCGCGGGGAAGGGGGCGCTCATCGGCGCAGCCGCTGTGGGTCTTCTCGGCGCAGCCATCGGCATCGTCTCCGGGAAAAATGTGGGCTCGGCCCTTGGCAAGGGCGCGGCCATCGGTGCCGCGGGCGGCGCCATCATAGGCGGGGCGAAGGAAGGAACGTCGCGGGAGAAGGAGTACCGGATCGCCGACGATGTGCGCGAAAAGGGGCTGGAGGGAAAGACGATCCCCGGCGAGCATCTTGCCCAGGGATTTCTCTTCTTCCCCGGCGAAGCCAAGTCGGCACGCGAGCTTCGTCTGCAGTACCGGGAAAGGGAAACCGGGGTTCTCCACACCGTCGTCATCGATCTGAAGACGGCGCGGTGAGAAGAGGGAAGAAGGTTGCGCAACAAAAAAGCCCCGAGAGGGGCTTTTTTGTTGCTGTCGTCTGATCTGGAGGAGAGCCGTATGAGGCTCTGGGACATTACTTCTTCTTCTTGGCAACCTCGTCCTTGAGGGCTTTGCCCGCACGGAATTTGGGTACCTTGGCCGCGGCAATCTTGATCTCTTTGCCGGTCTGCGGGTTCCGGCCAGTGCGCGCTTTGCGGGTGGAAACCTCGAAAGTTCCGAAGCCGACAAGCGTTACCCTGTCCCCTTTTGCAAGGGCGGAGCTCACCGAGGTGATGAATGCGCCAACAGCCTTTTCCGCAGCCGCTTTCGTCAGGCTTGCCGATTTGGCAACTGCATCAACGAGTTCTGCTTTGGTCATAGGAGCCCTCCTTTGGTGATTTTATGCAATACTATAGTCAGAAAAAATTGATTTGCAAGGCTTTATTGTGAAAATATTTCGTCAAAGCCCGCTGTGACGCATTTTTTTCGACCCACCCCCACCCGAACGCCCGCTGCGGGCGGCGTGGGTCATACCCGTCAACCGGCGCCCGGCGCTATTCGGCGCTTCCCTTGGTGTCGCCGTCGTAAGAAGTAGGCTCCGTGCCGGTTATGAAGCATTCGGTCACGCTCCCTTCGCTTCCTTCGCGGGAGAGGCGCCCGCTGCGGGGGTTGATGGTGGCAAACGTGACGTTGTCCGGCGTGGCGAAGCCCTGAACAGGCATACCCGCCAGGGCGCGCTGCATGAACTCGGTCCAGATGGGCGCGGCTGCCTGGCCGCCGGAGCCGCCTGCCCCCAGGGAGCGCTCCTGGTCATAGCCGACCCAGACGCCCGCCACGAGCTGCGGCACGTAGCCAATGAACCAGGCATCCTTCATGTCGTTGGTCGTACCGGTCTTGCCGGCCACGGGCCGCCCCACGGCCCGGGCGCGCTGGCCGGTGCCGCTCGTGACGACGCTTTCCATGAGGTTGGTCATGATGTAGGCCGTCTCGGGTGAGATCACCTGCACCGGGGTAAGCGATGAAGCAGAGGCGGGCTGGGCGGGCTTTTCCTTTTCCCCCTCCGGCAGGGTAAGCCTCGTGGCCGAGGTGGAAGAGGAGAACACCGGGAGCGTCGGCGGGGTGATTTCTTCCAACACCTTGCCGGTGCGGTCCACCACCTTGGTGATGTAGAAGGGGGAGACCCGGTATCCACCCGAGGCGAACGTGGCGTAGGCCGTCGTGAGCTCCAGCGGGGTGACGCTGGAAGAGCCGAGGGCGAGGGTCAGGTTGGCCTCCAGGGGGGAGGTGATGCCGAGCTTCTTGGCATATTCGATGGCGTAGGAGGTGCCGATGCTTTCGAGAATCTTGACGCTCACCACGTTGATGGAGTTGGTGAGGGCCTCGCGCATGGTGACGTTGCCCCGGTAGATGTTGTCGTAGTTCTTGGGCTTCCACGCCTTGTCCTTGCCGCTATCGTACTCAACCGGCGAGTCGTCGAAGATGGTAGCCGGCGTGACTCCCTTGTCGAGGGCGGCGGAATATATGAGCGGTTTGAAGGCGGAACCGGGGTTCCGCTTGGCCTGCACGGCGCGGTTGAACTGGCTCTTCCTGAAGTCATAGCCCCCCACCATGGCGCGGACCGCACCGCTGCGGGGGTCAATGGCCACGATGGCTGCCTGGGCTTCCGGTTCCTGGTCAAGGGCGAAGACGGCTCCCTGCTTGTTGGCGTCCGGGGTGACGACGGAAACGGCAATGACCGAGCCGAGACCGAGGACTTTTCCCTTGGCGTCGCTTCCCTTGACGTAGCTCTCCATAAGGGTCACTTTGCCGGCCCATGCCATGTTCTTCTTGCTCAGGGTGCCGGTACGGTCGCCGACGCGTACCTTGAGGTCGCCTGTTGCCGGGGTGACGCCCACCACCACGCCCTGATAGGTTGCGCCCTGCTTGAGGGATGCGAGGTCAACCCCTTCTTCCACCTTCTTGCAGAAGTCGTCCACTTCGTTGGCAGCCAGGTTCTTGAGGGGCCCGCGGAAGCCCTGGCGTTTGTCGAGAGCCTTGAGACCGTTCACCACACCCTCGTAGGCCGCCTTCTGCATCTCGGCGTTCATGGTCGTATAGACCTTCAGACCCTCCTTGTAGAGCTGGTCCTCGCCGTATTTCTCCTCCAGGTAGACGCGGATCTGCTCGAGGAAGTAGGCCGACTGGTCGCTGTTCACCTTCTTGAGGGAGCGGATGACGATGGGAGTGCTCCGGGCGTGGTCGGCTTCGGCCTGGGTGATGTACCCCTCCTTCACCATCCGATCCAGCACGTACCCCTGGCGTTCCCTGGCGCGGTCAAGGTGCTTGATGGGGGAATAGGTGTTGGGCGCCTTGGGGAGGCCGGCCAGCATGGCCATCTCCGCCAGGTTGAGCTGGTCCACTTCCTTGCCGAAGTAGGATTCGGCCGCGAGCTGCACGCCGTAGGCGCCGGCGCCGAGGTAGATCTGGTTGAGGTAGATGTAGAGAATCTCGTCCTTGGAGAGGGTCTTCTCCATCCGCGTGGCGAGAATCGCTTCCTTGAGCTTGCGGGAATACTTCTTCTCCGGAGTGAGGAGCATAGATTTCGCCACCTGCTGCGTGATGGTGGATGCCCCCTCTTTCTTGCGCAGGGAGATGAGGTTTTTCACCGCCGCCCGGAGGATGCCGAGATAATCGATCCCCTTGTGCTGGTAAAAGTTGGCATCTTCCGCCGCCACGAAGGCCTGGATGAGTTTCTTCGGGATCTTCTCCACGGGGACGACCGTGCGTCGCTCCAGGTAGAATTCGCCCACGAGGCTCCCGTCCTCGCCGAAGACCTGGGAGACGATGGGAGGCTTGTAGTCGGCCAGTCGGTCGACTTTTGGAAGGGTTGCCAGAAGATAGAAGAAGTAGCCGGACAGGGCGAGGAGGCAGACGCAGCCGACGGTCGCCGCGGCAAGAAGGAGGGTGCGCAGCGACGGGGGGCCGGAAGGGAGACGCCGCTTCCGGGTTGGGGGTTGTTGTCCCTGGTAATGACGCATAGGTTCGGATCTCCGGTTGTGAAAAATGCGAAACGGACGAGGCCTCCCGGCCGCGCGATCAGGCCAAGAGGGCTGTTCCGTCCGGGATTA
>DATDMX010000319.1:0-8311 GCA_036518575.1 Geobacteraceae bacterium
CCCCGGCGGGAAGACGTGGAGGAGACGTGCCATGACAAGGGACCTGTGCCGTCCCTGCCTGCCCGTGATGGAGCGCTCTTCGCACCGGCGCACAAACAAATTCGGGCGTCGCCTTCACCTGATGAACTGGCCGCTCAGCGCAATCTCGACAAAATCCCCCCGGTGGGCCTTGATGGCTGAAGAGGCGATGACAAACAGAGTGTAGAGGGTGAGGAGTCCAAAGAGCGGAGCGATAAAGAACCCCACAAAACCGGTCAGGGCCGCCACCACGAGGGAGCCGACCATGAAAAGAACAAGCGTGATCTGGAAGTTCAGGGCCGACTTGCCGTGGTAGTCGATGAACTCCGAATGCTTTCGCTTCCAGAGCCAGACTGCGAGCGGCCCCAGCACGTTGCCCAGAGGAATCACCAACCCGCTTAGCACGAGGAGGTGACAGGTCATGGCCCAGAGCCGTTCGTGCTTCTCGGACATGCCTGCGTGCGCGGCCCCCCCGGGCAAGTGCTCGCGAAAGGAGTGGTAGTCCCGTTCGGCCACGGCGGCGAGCTTGGCGAAAAACACGCCGCACTTCTCGCATGCCTCCCCTTTCTCCTGCGGGTGGCCGCACTTGGGGCACTCGAAGAGTCGGGGCGGTGGCTCGGGCGGAAGCTCTGCCTTCATGGGTGGTGCCACCTGCGGAGGAGGGGACGCCACGGCCGGCTCTTCCTCCTCCATGGTGCAGATGGCGCCCGTCCGATTGAAGGCGTCCTTCATCTTCACCGCGGTTTCGTGATCAAGTCCCTTCCTGAGTACCGTCCGCTCCCCCGTGAACAAGCGCTCGATGCGCTCCCGGCCGCACTTGAAGAGGCGCGCGAGGTTCTCCTTCGTCTCTTCTGCATCACTCGTCAGGCCGATGGTGCCGTCGAAAACGAGCCGGTAGCGCTCGGGCAGAGTCGGCAGGACCGGCGCCGTCATCTCCACGGCCTCGGCCGCCTCGGCCACGGGGAAACACGTGCGACAGGAGGGATAGGCGGCGCAGACGAGGAAAAGCTTCCCCTCGTTCGGGCCCGCCGTCGCCCGCCGGGTCACCATCTCCTGCCCGCACGCCGGGCAAAGCTGGTGAGCTTGAGGCTCATGGCGTGTTGCTATCGGCTTCCGGGCGTACACCTCGTCACCCGCCTTTTCCCGGGCCTTTTCCGCGAGGATCGAATCGGGGTACTCCGCGGCAAAGCGGGCGAAGCAGGATTGCGCAGCCTCGAAACGACTCGTGAACTCCAGGAGCGTCGCCAGCTGGAAGAGCACCTTTTCCCGCAACTGGTGTTGTGTCGCCTTCATCTCCACGAGCCGCTCCAGACAGTGGATGCAGAGCTCTAGCTCACCTCCCCGCCGCAGCGTCTCGGCCAGTTGGGAGACGAGCACCGGATAGGGGGGGACAGCGTGGTATCTGGCGACATACTCCCTGAACACCTCCGTCACCTCGGCCGGCCGCTCCGCCAGCATCAGCCCGAGCACCTGCTCGTAGAACTCCTTCGCTTCCGGGCTGTTTCCCGCCTTGGTCTTCAGCCGCGCCATGCCGAGGAGCGCGTCGACGTTCTGCGGGTTGCGGTCGAGGGCGATCTGCAGCGACCGCTCACCGTCCGCGAACCCAATGGCCGCCTCGGACGCCTTGATCCCTATCTCCAGATGCCGCTCCTCCACCGCCGCCTCGCCGAGCTTTAAATAGCCCGCCATCAGCATGCCGGAGATCATGCCTCCCAGGTGGGCCCAGTGGCCGATCATCGAGGCGCCCTCGCCGGTAATCTGCCCGATGCCGCCCGAGAGGTCGGAGATGAAGAAGAGCGCCATGATCACGAGGGAGTTCAGCCTGATCTTGAGGCTGATGGGGAGGATGAGGGAGAAGATGCCGAGGATGGGGATGGGGAAGATCATGGTCTTGAAGTAGCAGCGGATGGCAAAGATCCCCATGATGCCGGCGATGGCACCCGAAGCGCCGAGGGCATGGCCGGCCTCGCCGTGGAAGATGAATTCAACCAGGATGAAGACGAGACCGCCGACGACGCCGGTTAGTAGATAGAGCCAGGCGAACCTCTTCCACCCCACCCGCCGCTCCACGGCCGTTCCCACCACCCAGAGAAACGTCATGTTGCCCCACAGGTGGCCGTTACTCGCATGAAGAAAGAGCGCCGTGAAGGCGCTCAGGGGGACGTTTAGGAAATCGGGTTTGTGGGGGAGAAAGACGAGGTTGTCGGCGATCAGTTCCTGGGGAACGTTCAGCTCGAAGAAATAGAAGATGAGCACATTGGCGGCGATGATGCCGTACGTCACCCACGGCTTCACCTCCGCACGCCGCTCCCCCTCCGAGCGCATCACGGGGAAGAAGGTGATGTGCTCGCGCAGGAGCTTCATGGGCGCCACACCGCTGGCTGCAGCGTGCATCCGGATGATGATGAGGAAGACTACCGGGAAAACGAGGTACAGGAACGAAACGAGCCCCGGCAGGAAGTTCTTGACGAGGATGATGGCAACGGCGGTGGCCAGGGCCTTCGCCACGAACGCCTGCTCTTCGTGCTGCTCAAAGTATTCGGAGAGGGACATGCGGTCTCCCGGTGGGTGTTCTCATGGTAACGGCGGCACGTCAGAAGAGCGTGGCCGGCTACTTGTCGAGACCTTCCTGCTTGAGCCGCTCTTCGAGGCGGGGCAGGACCTTCGGGGTGAGCCCCTCGCCCCACGCCCTCCCCACCTGCATGCACTCGTTCAGGAGTGTGGGCATCTCTTTTATACTCTTTTGTCCGAGCGGCGTCGCATAAAAGGCAATGAGCCCCTTCACTTCCTCCGGGGTGAAGTGCTTGGCATACACCGGCACGATCTGCGCCATGAGACTCGGCATTTCCTCGGCGTAGATCTTGTTTATTTCTTCCTTGATGATGTCCACCGCCTTCGGGGGAATGTCCGTTTCTTCCTTGGCCAGGTTGTCTATGGCCTGGTTCGACACCGCCACCCCCATCTGGAGGCCGATGGCTTCGGCCCCGGTCATCTTGAGCAGCTTCAGGATGTCGCTCTGGAACTCCTTCGAGAGCTCCGCGGCAGTGGCGCTGCCCATGGTGAGAAGGAACACGAGGGTCGCCGGGACAATGCAGTTGACGATTTTTCTCATTGGGACGATCTGTACGGACATTGGCTGTCTCCTCTTCTGGTGCGGGTAAACTGCCTCCGGGCCACTCTAGCAAATAATTATGCAAAAAACTACATACGTCTCACGTGCCTGGAGTCTCGGCACTATCTCCTCTTACGGATGCAGAGGAGAAGAATTCCTTACCCCGCTCACTTCGCCCCGCCAACATCGCAGGACTTCTCCCCTGTGCAAGTGCTGAACGCCCCTTCCCGGGCATCAAAAAAGCCGGCCCCCCGTTAGGGAATTCCGGCATTTTCTCTGCGACCAGCAACGACCACCGACCCCGCCATCACGCCATAATTACCCTTGACGAGTCCGGGCCTCGGCATTATGTATGAAGGCAAAAGCCACAACGGCCAAGGAGCCATCCATGACCAAACGCCCGACCGCCGCCGGCAAGAGCAGCTTCGACCTTATCGACCGGGACCGCTTCTTCGCCGCCCTCAACCTCTCCGAGGGCACCGTGCTCCTCGACGCAGGGTGCGGCACCGGTCTGTACACCCTGGCAGCGGCCGAAAGAATCGGCACGGCGGGAGTTATCTACGCAGTGGACCTCTGGAAGGAGGGAATCGCCTCACTCTCCCGGGAAGTTGCCCGCCGACGGCTCACTAACGTTCACCCCCTCGTTGCCGACGTGAGCAAGAGGATTCCTCTCCCCGACCAAAGCGTCGACGTCTGCCTTGTCGCCACGGTCCTCCACGATCTCGCTCAGGACGGGACGGTGGAAGGTGCTCTGCGGGAGATGGGGCGGGTGCTGAAACCGGAGGGCCTTCTTGCGGTGGTGGAATTCGAAAAGATTGACGGCCCGCCGGGACCGCCGCGAGCCATCAGGCTTTCACCCGCGGGGCTGGATGCCGTTCTCGCCCCCCACGGCTATCGCCTCCTCGCCACTAAGCCGGTCGGCCCATACAACTACCTCTCCCTGTATCGAGCCCGCCTCCTCCTTTGACGATGGGAAGGTGAGCCGAAAAAAAGGCCGGGAGCGCATGGTAAGCGGTCCCGGCCTTTGTCCTTCGGAGGAGAGGAGGCAACTACTTCTTCAGCACCTCCTCGGCCACGGCACGTCCGAGCGCCTGGCACTGCTCCAGCGCCTCGGGACGCGGGGTAAAGGGACAGCGCACAAAGGGCGCGGGAAGCTTGAAGTTGAGCCCTTTAAGGCGCTCCTCGCCCATCTTGCACGCCTCGCCGCTCCAGCCGTAGCTGCCGAACACGGCCCCGATGTTGGTCCGAAGCTTCACCGACGAGATGGCGGCCAGAACGTCCCACATGGGTTTGGGAATATCGCGGTTGATGGTGGGGATGCCGAAGATGAGGGCATCGGCCGTCTCCATGATATCACGGATCTCGTTCACCGTGTGGTGCGTGACGTGGTAGCTCTCCACCGCCACCCCGGGAAGGGACGCCCCCGCCGCCACGGCGGCTGCCATTTTTTCGGTGTTGCCGTGGGGCGAAAGGTAGAAGATCACCACCCTCTTACCGTCGCCCACCGGCTGGCACCACTCCTCGTAGTAACCGATGTATTTCCACGGCTCGGAACGGAGGACCGGCCCGTGGGAGGGGCAGACCACCTCGATCCGCTCACCCTTGATCTTGGCGATCCCCGCCAGCGCCCGGTCCTTGAAAGGGCGCATGATGCAGTCGAAGTAGAACTTCATGTCGCCCGTGAAATCGGGAAGTTCGTCGTTGAAGATGCTCTCGCCGCAATAGTGGGAGCCGAAGGCATCGCAGGTGAAGATGGCACCGTCCTCCTCCAGCAGGGCGAACATGGTGTCGGGCCAGTGGAGGAAGGGGGCGATGACGAACCGCAGGTGCTTCCCGCCCAGGTCGATCACTTCGCCGTCCTTCACCACGTGGGAGGCGAAGGGGGTGTGGATGAGGTTGCCGAGAAACGTGTGGGCCGCCTGGGTGGAGACCACCGTCGCCTTGGGACAGTGCTCCAGCATGAAGGCGAGCGACCCCGAGTGGTCGGGCTCGGTGTGGTTGATGACGAAGTAATCGATGGCGGCGGGATCAACGATGCTCTTAATCTTGGCGAGGTACTCCTCGTGCCGCTCCCCCTTCACCGTGTCGATGATGGCGATCTTGTCGCGCCCCTTGATGAGGTAGGAGTTGTACGTGGTTCCCTGCTCGGTGGGGAAGAGATCGTCAAAGGTGCGAAGCTCGGGGTCTTCCACCCCGATCCAGTAGAGGCCTGGTTTTATTTCGATAGCGCCGTGCATGGTGCGTGCTCCTTTCCGGACAATTTCATATCTACTCGACGACGTGATGACGGAATAATACCAAAGCAGTCCTGTTTGCACAACAGGCGACAGCTCATTTAATCGGCAGAAGAGGCCGTCATGCCGGCCAGAAGTCGCTCCAGTTCCTCCCGGTCGAACCGGTAGTGCTCGCCGCAGAACTCGCAGCCGACCTCGGCCTCCCCCTGGCGCGCGAAGATGTCGGCAAGCTCCTCTTTCCCCAGCGAGATGAGCACCCGCTCGATGCGCGCGCGGCTGCAGGAGCAGACGAAGGCGAGGGCCCGCTTTTCCAGCGTTTTGCAGGGGATCCCCTCGAAGAGAAGAGCGAGGAGTTCCTCGGGGGTCTTCCCGCTGCGGAAGAAGTCGGCAAGGGGTGGGAGCGCGGCGATTCTTTTCATGAGGAGGTCGATGGTCGCATCGTCCTGCGGCGGCAGGGACTGGATGAGAAAGCCGCCGGCGCTGGCGACGGTACCATCTTCACCCGTGGCGACCCCGAGCCCGACGGCCGAGGGGACCTGCTCCGATTCGGTCAGGTACCAGGCGAGGTCCTCGGCGATGCCGCTCGTATAGAGCTGCACCGTGCTCCGGTACGGCTCCTTCAGCCCGAGATCCTTGGTAACGGTGAGAAAGCCGGCGCGGCCAAGCGCCCCGGCCACGTCGAGGTGCCCTTCGGCATCCGCGAGATCCACCCGCGGCTCCCCCACGAGCCCCCGCACGGCGCCGTTACTCTCGGCTTCGACGATGATCTTTCCGAGCGGCCCGTTCCCCTCGAACTTGAGAGCCACCCGCTGCCCCGTCTTGAGGAGCGCCCCGAAGAGGGCCCCGCCGGTGAGGGCCCGTCCGAGCGCGGCTCCTGCAGTGGGGAGCGTACCATGGCGGCTGGCCCCCTCGCGCACGAGGTCGGTGGTGACGCAGGCAAGGGCCCGCACGTTGCCGGTGTCGGTGATGATGCGGACGAGGTAGTCGCTCACAGGATCACCCCCAGCCGGCCCACCATCTCACCCGGCCGGATGACGAGTTCCTTCAGGGTAAGGAAATCGGCAACCCGCACCCCGCCCACGCGGCTGGCAAGGATGGCATCGAGGCGCGGCACCCGCTCAAGGTCGCAGCTCATGAGGCCGTCCCGGAAGGCAAGAAACGGTACCCGCTCCACCACCCGCTTGGTCACCCAGTCCACGTCCATCGGCTTCACCTCCTCCACCCGCAGGTGAACCCGCTTGCCGAGGGTGTTGAACTCAACCCCGGCGATGGCAAAGCGGGCCGAGAAGGGGATGGCGACCGGCAGAAGACGCTTCTTCACCTCCCCCGAGAGTTCACCGAAACCGTCATGGAAACGAAGGCTCAGGTTTCTCACCTCGTCGTCACCGGCCCGGCTGATGAACTCACGGTGAATGTAATCCTCACTCACGCGAAACTCGCGCCGGGTAACCACCTCACGCAGCCGCTGATCCTTGAGAAGTTCCGCAAGGGCGGGATTTTTCAGTTTGTCGAAGATGCTCATATATAGCCTCAAAAAAGTTCAGAATTTCACGTCGCACGCGCCTTTGCACTGAAACGCTTCAGAGCGCAGGCATCATCACACGAGCCCCATGGTGAAGTTGAAGGGGGAAGTGCCGGGGATTTCCCGGCCGTGGGCAAAGGCGTCGAGGACCCGGGGCCATTCCTGGGGGGAAAGCCCGGCGAGATCAATAACGAAAGAGCTGCACCCCATCTCCTGCAGCCGTCCCCGCTCGTGGGTAATCGAAAAACGCCGCTCGGGGGTGACGACGGTGAGGCCATCGCGGACCGTGACCCGGTAGGCGTCGCCGCGGTCGGAAACCACCGGGGCGTCGCTCCTCACCCCGCGGATGGCAATCTTCGAGGTGATGACGGGCACGCCGCCGTAGACGAGCACCCGTTTCACGATGGGAAGGTCCTCGGCGAGGAGAAGCGCGAGGTTTTCAGCGTCATCCTCCAGGTAGAGGGTGGCGGCCGTCGCCCCGAGCTCTCCCCAGGTGAGAAGGGCCTGGCTGTTGAGGGAGAAAAGCCGATAGTCGGTGGAAATATCGAGCCTGATACCTTGTACCTCGTTCTGCCGCAGAAGCGGAAAGTGGCTGAGGTTTGCCGCCTCGAACCGGCGAAAGCCGTAGCTCACGATTGCCGTAAGGGCCTCGCGGTAGAAGGGAATGTCCTCTTCGAAGATGATGAAGGGAAGGCGCCAGATGACCCGCTCCTCCCGGCCGCGGAGTTTCTTGGCCAGGAGCGGCAGTTGGTGGACGTTCGCCCGGGAAACCGGCAGGGCCAGTACCCCCACCCCCTCCTGGGAGAGGAGGTGCCAGTCACGCAACTGCTCCACCCTGACGACCGTCTCGGGTCGCACCCGTGCGGGCGGTGACTTCTTGAGGGTTAGAGACGCCAGGGCCCGGTCCGTGCGCGCCTTCCGCTCCCGCCTGAGCTCGGGGAGCACGCGCTCCGCAAGCTCGCGGTAGAATTCGCGGCGCAGCTCCTTGAGGCGCGCGGGAGGAATGAGGAGCGCCGGAAAGCCGGGAGCGGCCAGGGAGGCAAGGGTAAAGGGGGTATCGCCGGTACGGCCGAACTGGGCCAGGAGAACCGCCGCCATGTCGGGGGTGCGGGCGGGCTCCAGGGACCCGAGGGCAAAGGCGCGGGTGAAGCTCAGGCCGGCCACCCCGGCGGTAATTTCAAGGCTCTCCCCGGCCATGGCGAAGCTGAGGTCACAGGGGAGCTTTGCGGCCGGGGCCGCTTCAAGCCGCTTCAGACAGGCGTTCTCGCTCATGGTGAAGGCGGTCTCGGAGGAGACCTTGAAGACGGCATCGCCGGCCTTCACCGGGAACGGGGAGACGACGGTGACGAGGCTTCTCTCAGGGGCCGCCTTCGCCGGCCGGTTGGCGACAAACAGCTCCTTGATGGTGAAGGCCCGACCGGCCAG
>DATDMX010000320.1:0-2828 GCA_036518575.1 Geobacteraceae bacterium
CTGCTGCAGCTCCTGGCCATCGGCTGAGGTGAGGTTGGCCGCGAAGTCGGCGAGCTTCCCGGGATCGTCGAGGCTGGAGCGATTGAGGAAGAGCTTGAGCTCCTCGGAGTAGAGGGGATTGATCTGGATGAGCTCCTTGAGGGTGGCCAAGACCGCCATGGAGTAGGCCTTGAGCTCGGGGTTCACGGAAAGCTCGGTGCCGTAGTGGTAGCGCACCCGGGCAAACAGCCCGTCGTCGGCCTCGGACACCTCTTCCACCGAAAACCGCTCCAGCGTGTTGACGAGGAACTGGATACTGTCGTCGTCGGCGTGGAGGACCTTGACGATCTTGCCGGCAACACCGACCCGATGGAGGTTGTCGGGACCGTCGGGTGCGTCGTTGTCCCTCACGAGCACGAGTCCCACGGCCCGGGCAGGGCTATCCACGGCCCGCTTCACCGCCTCCATCTGCCGCGGGTCGTTCACCACCAGGGGAACGAGCATGGCGGGAAAGGCCGGCCGTGGCCGCAGCGGAACTATGGGGAGGCCGGCGGGGAGGACCTCGGCGGCAAGGACGAGCCCCCCCTGCTCCTCCACCACCTGCGGGCCGTTTACTTCGGCCTCGATTATGTCATCATGCTGTGCGCTCATGAACGGGCTCCTGAAAGGGTTTTCTCGAAAAGCTAATCATCGGGAGGCCCGTTGTCAACCATGACATCTGCCGGCTGATCGTCGTCCACGCACCTTTTTCTTTCCAAAAAGGCCTCTTCGGATTAGAATGGCCGCGAGCCATTACAGAAAGAGGACAATCCATGAACAGCACCCACCATGCCCCGCCGCATCGCTCGACGCCCGACACGATCAGCCGCCAGCAGGCTCTCCTTGCCGCTGACGAGAACCTCTGTGCGATTCTCGACGCCATGCCCGAGCTCGTGATGGTGCTCAACGAAAACCGGCAGATCGTCTTGGGCAACACAGCTCTGGCCACCTTTGCCAACGCCAAGGGGCGTTCCGAGTACGTCGGCATGCGGCCGGGAGAACTCCTCTCCTGCCACACCGCGGTCTCGGCCGTGTGCGGCTGCGGCACCGGCGACGAGTGCCGTCGGTGCGGCGCCGTGGAAGCGATTCTCGCCGCCCTGCAAGGACACAAGGCGGCCTACGAGTGCCGCGTGCTCAGCCAAACCCAGGCGGGGCCGGAGGCTTTCGATCTGAAGGTATGGGGAACACCACTGAGATGGCGAGGAGAGCAACTCGTGCTTCTCGTGGCGGTGGATATCAGCCACGAGAAACGCCGCCAGGTGCTTGAGCGGCTCTTTTTCCACGATATCCTCAACACGGCGGGCGCCATCACCATGATCACCGGCATGCTCATGGACGGGATAATCACGTTTGACGAGGCAAAGGACGACCTGTGGCAAACGGCCCAGGTGCTGGGGACCGAGATCAGGGGACAGCGGGAACTCCTCGCCGCCGAGTGCAACGAGCTGCGCGTGAATCTGTCGCTCCTTGACCCGGGGGAGATCCTGGAGTCCATAGCCGCCATCTACCGCAACAACGAAGCGGGAAAGGGCAGAAGGATCGCTATCATCGTCGAATCCGCCGGTCTCGGCTTCGTCAGCGACCGCACCCTGCTGAACCGGGTCCTCGGCAATCTGCTGAAAAACGCCCTGGAAGCGTCGGGAGAGGGAGAGACCGTCACCCTGGGATGCCGCCGGGAGGGGGAACGGCTCGCGTTCTGGTGCCACAACAACGCCGTCATGCCCGACGATGTGCAGCTACAGGTCTTCCAGCGCTCCTTTTCCACCAAGGGAAGCGGACGCGGCATCGGCACCTACAGCGTCAAGCTTCTCTCCGAGAAGTACCTCCAGGGGCGGGTGACGTTCACCTCGTCCGTCGAGGCGGGGACCACCTTCACCGCCACCTACCCCATCCAGCCGGCCCTGGGCTGACAAACTTCCTGCCGCGCCTCACAGCCTCCCCTCCTTCTCCGCGACCCCATGACGCGCCCCTCACGCCCTCCCGGCCGAGCCGGCCGACCCCCGGGAGACACACCAGCCGATCACCCCGCAGACTGCCATGGCGGCCGTCATGGGGAGGGCCGTGCCGTTATGGAACGTCCCCACCGCGGCCCCGGCACTGGCGCCAAGCGTATACTGGATCGTCCCGAGAAGGGCCGATGCACTCCCGGCCGCCTTGTCGAAGGGAGCCAGGGCGAGCGCGGTCACGTTGGGATAGAGGAGTCCGGTCGTGCAAAGGCAGATGAAAATGAGGACCACCTGGGCGGGAAAGCCGCCGATGCCCGTCACGACCGAAATCGTAAGAAGCATGCCAGCCACGCCGTTCACCGTGAATGCCGCGACCATGAGTTTCCGGGCGCTGAAGCGGCGCAGGAGCCGGCGGTTCACCTGGGAGGCGCCGATGAGCCCGAAGGCGTTGACGCCGAAGAAAAGGCCGAAGTGCTGGGGAGAGACGCCGTGGAGCTCGATGAAGAGAAACGGCGCGCCGGCGATGTAAGCGAAGTTCGCGCCGGATACACACCCGAGCGCCACGGCGTACCGCAGGTAGCGACGGTTGCGCAAAAGGTGGCCGTAGATGGCGGTCATCTCCCGGAAGCCCCGCCTCATGCGGCGTTCTTCCGGGAGCGATTCGGGGAGAAACGCGGCTGCGGCGCAGAGGCTAGCCAGGCCGAAGACGCCGAGAAAGCCGAAAATCCCCCGCCAGCCGGTGATGAGGAGAAGCTGCCCCCCCGCGATGGGGGCGAGAATCGGTGCCGCCCCCATGACGAGCATGAGGAGAGAGAACATGCGTGCCGCCTCGGCGGTGTCGTAGAGGTCGCGCACCACGGCCCG
>DATDMX010000321.1:0-2746 GCA_036518575.1 Geobacteraceae bacterium
AACGCGACGCTCAGATGCCCCGCGCCGATACTGTCGGCAAAATCCTTGTCGAGCCTGCTGCCGAGCACGAAGGCAGGGCTGAAGGGGCGATAGTACTTGCTCCCGTCGGGTTTCGGCCAGCGCTCGAACAGGCGGCTCGAAATAAGGCTCGTATCGGTTTCGAAGGCCACCGTCTGTTCCGGCTCATCCAGGAACCCTTTGAAGCGCTCGATAACGGCGTCTCTCTGATCCTCATCCGTCGGGTCGGTGATGGCCACGAGCTTGGGAATCCAGCCCAGTTCCTTGGCTGCGAACCGGGTGAGCGCCACAGCGTAGGTGGTATCCGCGATGATGGCCGTGTAGCGTTGCAGGTCAATATCGGCGTAGGCGTCGGCAACCCGGCCGTAGAAGTGATAGTAGTCTTCCTTTTCCTCGGCAAGGAACTGCTCCACGACGCTTGCGTCCAGCTTGAGCCGCTGTGCGATGAGGCGCACGAACTCCTCGGTGGCCTTGGCGCCGATGGGAAGATCGTTCACGAGATAGTCGACACCGTGAACCTCCTTGAAGGTTTCCGCTGCGGCTATGCCGTTGACCGGCGAAAGGACGATATTGAGTTCCGCATCCCCTGCCCCCCGCAGTGCCTCAAGGGAATCCTGCCGGGTGAAGAAGGTGTTCACCGTGAGTCCCACCCCTTCGAGAATACGGCGTATTTCAAGGAGGTTTCCCTCCCAGAAAACGTCAAGGGACGGCGGAATCCCCCAGACATTCACCTTTCCCTGTGCCTTCTCCGCGGCCGGAACAACATAGTCGCTGAAGAGCGATTGCAGGACCGATTCGTAGCCGAGATAGCTGTTCCCCTTGAAGCCCGGGGCAGGAGCCCAGACCAGGGGCGGCCTGCCGTCCTCCTCCTTGTTGTAGGCGCGCACCACCGAGGCGATGTCGTCACCGATGAGTTCGGCGGTACAGCCGCTGATGACCACGAACAGATCGCCGTCGACAATCTCCTTCGTGCTCTCCAGCTGTTCCTCCAGACGCGCCAGGCCGCCAAAGACTATCTGCTGCTCGCCGATGCTGCTTGCGGGAATGGAAGTCCCGCCGCAGTAGCCGCTCCCCAGATGGCCGGCGGCTTGGAGTATGGCGCCGTTGGAATTGCCGCCGCATCCCTGCGATGCATGAAGAATGGGAATCGCCCTGGGAAGTGCGCTGACCGTTGCTATGGCGCCACCCAGAGGGCAGGTGAATCGTGGTTTTTCGATGAATGTTGACATGCTCTTCTCCCGCTTTGTTAAATTTGAATAACCTGTTTAGGATTGCGCGCTGAACAGTACCGTCGAGAGGTAACGCTCGCCAGTGTCGGGGAGCACGACCACCACGGTCTTTCCCTCATTTTCCGTGCGCCGGGCGATCTGGGTGGCGGCGAAGGCGGCCGCGCCCGAGGAAATCCCCACAAGGAGTCCCTCGGTCAGGGCCAACTGGCGCGCCGTATGAAATGCTTCCTCGTTGTGCACCTTGAACACTTCATCGACGATCGACGTATTGAGGATCTCCGGCACGAAGCCGGCACCGATACCCTGAAGCTTGTGCGGGCCGGCCACGCCGCCCGACAGTACCGGCGAGTCGTACGGCTCCACTGCGACCACCTTGAGTTGAGGGTTCCTCTTCTTCAGCACCTCGCCGACGCCGGTGATCGTCCCGCCGGTACCGACCCCGCCGATGAAGATGTCCACCTTGCCATCGGTGTCGCGCCATATCTCCTCCGCGGTCGTTTTGCGGTGGATCTCGGGATTGGCAGGATTGGTGAACTGCTGCGGTACGAAAGCATTGGGAATCTGCGCCGCCAGCTCCTCGGCCTTGCGGATCGCCCCCTTCATCCCCTCGGCACCCGGCGTAAGGACCAGCTCTGCCCCCAGAGCCTTCAGGAGGTTTCGCCGTTCGATGCTCATGGTGTCCGGCATGGTGAGCAGCAGCCGGTAGCCGCGAGCCGCCGCGACGAAGGCAAGCGCAATCCCCGTATTGCCGCTCGTGGGTTCGATGATGACGGAATCCTTCGTGAGGAGCCCCCGCTCTTCCGCGTCCTTAATCATTGCATAGCCGATGCGGTCCTTGACGCTCCCCGCAGGATTGAAATACTCCAGCTTCGCCACCAGGGGGGTAGAAACGTTTTCCTTCTTCGAATAGTTGGCCAGCTCCAGCAACGGCGTATTGCCGATGAGGTCGGTGAGGTTTTTGGCGATCTTAGCCATGTGCGCACTCCTTTTGTCGTTGTTGAGAGGTCAAAAACAAAAAGGCCAAGGGATTACCCTTGGCCTCCAGTCCGCCTGGTCAGCTTTGCCTCATTTTATTTCGATTTCGTGTGGTAAAAAAGCTTTAGTCTATTCTATCGATAGAATACTTATAGTATAACCATATCGGGCGTGTCAATCATTTTTTGATGATGGAAGGCTATCGTCTGAAGTCCGCTCCAGAACCACCTCCCAGAGCACCTTCGGAACTGCATGATAGGCGACGGTCAGCTCATCGAGAGCGTGAATCTTCCAGCCGGAGGAAAAGAGCCGTGCCACATCCTCCCGGCCAAAGAAGCGCTTGAGTTCACGTCCCACAAGGAAAAGCCCCGGCTCCACTTCCGGGTAGCCGCACGCACCGTGGTTCTTGTCACGCACGGAGTTGAGACGGGCCAGCAGTATCCCTCCCGGCCGAAGACATCTGCCAATCTCGGTAACGATGTCCACGGTCTGGTGCCAGGGAAAGTAGTGCAGACAGAGACTGA
>DATDMX010000322.1:0-7477 GCA_036518575.1 Geobacteraceae bacterium
CAACCGCATCAGGGTTACCGCTTCCGGCCTGGCGCGGGGATGCCTCTTCGCCGACGAAAGTCTCGACCTCAAGCCGCTGCTTGCCGACGACGACGAAGCCGGGCTCACCGCGGCCCTTCGCGCCATCGTCACCGGCAAGCCCGACAGGCACTCCCTGGACGTAGCGGAAGAGCACACGCCGTTCGCCATGTCGTCCATCGGCGGGTGAGAGACGTACACTGCAAGGAAGATGAAACCATGCCTGGAACCATTGTCGCCGTCTGCATCAGCAAGAACAAGGGGGAACGCAAAACCCCCGTCGACGCCGTTGAACTCAGGGAAAACCACGGCATCGTGGGGGACGCCCACGCCGGGGAGTGGCACCGCCAGGTGAGCCTCCTCGCCGAAGAAAGCATCGCCAAGATGCAGGCCCTGGGCCTTGACGTCACGGCCGGCGACTTTGCCGAAAACATCACGACCCGGGGGATTGACCTCGTGTCCCTTCCCATCGGCACCCGCCTCACGTTGGGCGCCACCGTCATCGAGGTAACCCAGATCGGCAAGGAATGCCACACCCGCTGCGCCATCTTCTACCAGGCCGGCGACTGCGTCATGCCCAAGGAAGGGATCTTCGCCCGGGTCATCGCGGGAGGCACCGTCAAGCCGGGAGACGCTGTCACCGTCATCTCCGCCTAAATTATTTTCGCTTCGCCCCGGTCATTATCCACCCACCCGCCGAGTGAGGTATTTCTCTACAGCGGCAATCCGGTCAGCATCGTCCTGCGATAATTTTCCCGCCAACGCTCCTTTCACGGACTCCTCTTTTCCAAGCTCTTACAGCTGAAACCGCCTTTCCCAGCGGCCTTCCTTTTTCACCTGTAGCGTATTACCCCAGTGTAGCAATTATCCCCACACCTCCCCGTACACCTGCACGAACCGGACTGCCCCGTATCTTCCTCGACCGGAATCCCCGGACGCGCCATTTTTTTTCGCGATTCCCCCCATCCCCTTTCCTCCCGCCGCTTCGGGGCGAAATTCCCCACTGTGGACAAACTCCCTAGCACCGATTTCGCATATTCGAGGCTCTTTTCTCAAAAAGGTGTTTCATAAATCCCCGCACCCCTCCGTAAACGTTGGCGCTCCCGGTGAGCCAACAGCGCTAAAAGCGCTATTTTAAACCAATGTTTGACTTGGCACCCTCATTGCTAAAAGGGAGGCATACGGTCACTTTGAGCCGACACACCGCGTTTCAGGTTCTTTATTGGAAGATCGTAAAACAAAGTTATGGGAGGTGAGAGCACACACAAAAGCAGGACACAACCCCGTTAGCCGTATCGTTTTCAGAGCAGCAGAGGAAACACAAAACGAAAAGGATAAAAACCACAAAAGGAGGAAGTACCCAATGCCACATTTCAGAGATGCAAAACGGACCCTGAGCCTCGAATCGCGTGAATACCCGATCAAGATGCAGCACGCCTATCCCTCGGTGAACATCGGCATTGGCGCCCACACCATGGTCGGCAACGATGCCAAAGCCCTGGGAATGACCAACGCTCTCATCATAACCACCGGTCTCAAGGGTACCGGCATCATCGAGTCAATCCAGGGTGTGCTGAAGCATGCCGGCGTTGCCTCCGAAGTTTTCGATAAAGCAACCCCGAACCCCAAAGATTACGAAGTCATGGAAGGTGCCAAAGTGCTGGCCTCCGGTAAGTTCGACGGCATCGTCAGCATCGGCGGCGGCTCCACCACCGACTGTGGCAAGGCCATCAAGCTCGTCTACAGCCATGACGGTCAGGACGTCCGGACCTTCGAAGGCGCCTTCAAGTGCACCAAGAAGAACAAGATTCCCCAGCTCGCCATCAACACCACTTCCGGTACCGGTTCGGAGGTCTCCTGCTTCTCCATCATCAACCACACCGAGAAGATGTACAAGATGGCCCTCTTCGATCCCAACTGCACCCCGACCAAGTCGGTCAACGACCCGCTCCTCCATCAGTGCATGAGCCAGAACCTGGCTGCCTACACCGGTATGGACGCCCTGACCCACGCGGTCGAGGCGATCGCTTCCCGTCTCTGCGTGCAGTCCGCCTACGGTCCGGGCCTCTGGGCGATCACCGAGATCTTCGGCAACCTGCGTCAGTCCTCGGCCAACCGCAACAACATCAAAGCCATCGAGCAGATGGTGTGGGCCGAAATGGCCGCCGCCTACAGCTTCAACAGCGCCGGTCTCGGTATCGTTCACTCCATGGCCCACGCCATGGGCGGTCTCTATGACTCTCCGCACGGGCTCTGCAACGCCATCGCCCTCGTGGACGTCTCCCGTCTCAACCTCCCTGCCTGCCCCGAGCGCTTCGCCATGATGGCGCGCGCCGCCGGCATCAACACCGACGGCATGTCCGACATGAAGGCCGGTGAGAAGTTCATCGACATGATCCAGGAGCTCAAAGACGACCTCGGCATCACCACCAAGTTCGCCGACCTCGGTCTCCAGGAGAAGGACCTCGACGGTCTCGCGAAGTTCGCCGCCGCCGACATCTGCTCCGAAGGGAACCCGATGGACATCGGTTTCGACAACATGCGCGCCGTCTTCAAAGGCTGCATGTAAGAAGAAGCAACCGGGCCCCGGAGAGCTTCTCCGGGGCCCGGCCCCATCCGTCGCCTCCGACGGCGCGTGACGACGGGCCGTTTAACCATAAAAACTCCTTTCATTGTGCCGCTGGAACCGGAGAAGCCACCTTCTTCCGGTACGGCGGCGTCTTTTCATCCAGGGATTCACACGCACGCGCACGAGAGAATCGAGGTCGATCATGATAACCGAACACCACGTGAAAGAGCTTCTCCGCTCCGGGGGGTACATAGCCGACGACGCCATCGCCACCGCGGTTTTCCTGGCGCTGCGCATGGAGAAACCGATCCTCATCGAAGGCCCCCCCGGCGTGGGCAAGACCGGCCTCGCCAAGACGCTCTCCGCAGCCCTGGATTTTCCCCTCGTGCGGCTGCAGTGCTACGAGGGAATCGACGAGGGAAAGGCGCTCTACGACTGGGAATACGGCAAGCAGCTCCTCTACACCCAGCTCCTGCGCACCCAGATCGACAGCTACCTCACGGAATCCGCCGACCTGCGGGCCGCCGTGGAAAAGCTCTCGGCCGAGGAAAGCCTGTTCTTCTCCAAGAACTTTCTCGTGCAGCGGCCGATCCTGCGCAGTTTTCTCTCCGAAAAGCGCTCGCTCCTCCTCATCGACGAGATCGACCGGGCCGGCGACGAATTCGAGGCGCTGCTCCTGGAGTGCCTGAGCGATTTCCAGGTATCCGTTCCGGAGCTGGGGGCCATTGGGGCAGAGATCAAGCCGCTGGCAATCCTCACGAGTAACGGCACCCGGATGATCTCCGATGCGCTGCGCCGCCGATGCCTCTACCTCTACATCGGCTACCCGGAGTTCGACCGCGAAGTGGAGATCGTCAGGGCGCGCTATCCGGAGCTGTGCGACTCCCTGACCATCCAGATGGTGGAGTTTCTGCGCAAAGTCCGGGACCTGAACCTGCGCAAGGCGCCGAGCGTATCGGAAACTCTCGACTGGGCGCAGGTACTGTCGATCCTCCATGTCAAGCAGCTCACTCCGGACGTCGTCACCATGACGGTGGGTACCATCGCCAAGCACCAGGCCGACCTGCAGCAGGTGATCGACCTCGCGGGCCAGGCGTTGAGGTAGCCGTGGAACGAGTCATCACCGGATTCGTCACCGCCCTCCGGAAAGAGGGTGTGCGGGTTTCCCCCGGGGAAAGCCTCGACGCCGTCCATGCGCTGGCCCTTGGCGGCATGGAGTCACGCGAGGCGATGCGGGCGGCGCTACGTCTGACACTGGTGAAGAATTACAACGACTTTCCCAAGTTCGACGAGGTGTTCGACTGGTTCTTCACGCGGGACCAACTCAACCCGAGCGGGTATGAGGTTTCCGACTTTCTCGGTGCCCTGATCCACATCGTCGAAGGGGAGCAGTTGAAATCCGAGGAGCACCGCAGCAAGGAGCGGGACGAGCCAACGTTTGTGGTGGACGATGAGCTCACGGAAGAGGAACTGAAGAATCTCATGGGCATGGAAGAAACCGATGACGACGCCGGGGGGGCGGACCTCATGGTTCAGCTCGACGGCAATCGCGACAAGAAGCGGGAGGCCGCGCCCTCGGATTTCTACATGAAGAGCCCGCCGACGATGGCCTATAACCAGAACCAGACCACCAGGAAAGAGGCTCCCTTTACGCCCGAAGAGCTCACCGACATGCAGGAGGTGGTGTACCGGATGCTCATGCGGATCCGCAAGGACGTCCGGCGCATGAAGGAGATGGAAAACCGGGGCAGGCTCCATGTGATCCGCACCATCCAGAAGAACTACAAGCACGGCATGGTACCGTTTCTGCTTTCCTTGCGCCGTAAGCGCAAGGAAAAGCCGCGGCTCGTCGTCTTCTGCGACCTGAGCTATTCCGTCAGCCACGCCACCCGCTTCATGCTGCTCCTCCTCCATACCCTGCAGAACCGTCTCATGCATGTGCGCAGCTTTGTCTTCAACCGCGAGATCGTGGAGATCACGGACCGGCTTCGCAACATGCCGGTCAACTGCCTGCTTGAGACCATCGACAAGGGCGATGTCATAAACCTGGACGACAACAGCGACTTCGGCCACGTCTTCAAGACGTTCAAGGAGACGTACCTGGAGAACCTGCAGGGGAAACCGGCCGTCATCATCATGGGTGACGGTCGCAACAACTACAACGAGGCGAACGACTGGGCTCTGGAAGAAATCCGGGAAAAGGCGGGCTACCTCCTCTGGCTGACCCCTGAGGACAGGGAAACCTGGCCGCGCGGCGATTGCCTCATGGAGCTCTACGGCTCGTACTGCGACCGGGTGGAGGTCGTGAAGAGCGTGGACGAGCTGAGCCGGATCGTGGAAGACCTCTTCTGCACCCTGTACGACCATAACGACACCCGGGTCTGGCGAAGACGCGACCGGGAGACCGGCCCCGAAGAGACGTACGACTACCGGGACTACTACGCCCGCGGCAGGAGCGGATCTGCCCCCGCCTTCGATCCGACGGTACGCCGCAGCTGGTGACGAGTGCGGTGCACCAGTATCAAACCACGACATCACACGAGGGAGAACGTATGAGCTGTAATTGCGACACGCACCACAACCACATCTGTTATCTCAAGATGCACGGCATGGAAGAGAACATCAAGAGCATCACCGACAACCCGACGGTGGAATGCCGGCAGTGCGGCGCCAAGGCCAACAGCGTGGAGTACCTGTGCGCCGCACACCTGGGGGATACCGCCCCCAACGTCGAGGGAGGACACGGCAGTGTTGGCCTCGACGAGGTCGGCAGGCCCCACGCTGGCACCAAGAACACGTGAGAGATCGTCTTGGACCGCTGTAAATTGCACGGCCATCAGGTCGAACTGGAGAAGAAGATCGAGGAGTTGCGCAGTTCCAGGGAAGAGCTGGAGGCATCCCGGAACAAGTACGCGCTCCTCTACGATTTCGCCCCGGTGGGTTATTTCACCTTCGACCGCGAGGGGGTCATTCGCTCGGTGAACCTGACCGGCGGGAGGCTTCTCGGTGTGGACTGCAGCGAGCTCGTGAACCGTCGTTTCGAGGATTTCGTGGCTGACGAGGAACGCTTCGTCGTCGCCAAGTATCTGCGGAAGGTGTTTGTGAGCCGGGGGAAGGAAACGTGCCGGCTGCGGTTATCGCCAAGCGAGCCCCAGCCCCTTTTTGTCCGGATCGAGGCAAAGGCGAGCGAAGCGGGCGACGAGTGCCTGGCGGTGCTCGTGGACATCACCGAGAAGAAGAAGGCGGAACAGGCGCTGGCGGAGAGCGAATACAACCTTGCTAAAGCCCAGTCCATGACCCACGTGGGGTCGTGGAGCTTCAACCCCGCCACCGGCGAGGTAAACGCCTCGGACGAACTACTGCGCATCATGCGCCTCAGCCGCGAAGAAACGACCCAGGAATCCTTTGCGAGCGTCGTCCACCCGGAAGACCTGGAAAACGTCATGGAACACCTGCGCCTCGGCATCGAGCACGGCAAGAGCTACGAGATCGAGCATCGCCTCTTCTTCCCCGACGGCACCGCGCGCTGGGTCTACACCATCGTGGAGCCGTCGGTGAACAGCGCGGGCGAGGTGGTGAAGCTCTACGGCACGACCCAGGACATCACCGAGCGCAAACGGGCCGAGGTGGAGCTGCAAAACAAGACTAACGAGCTGCAGGCCATTTTCGACTCCATCAGCGACGGCATCACGGTGTACGACCAGAACGGCCTCGTCCAGCACCACAACCTCATCAGCCCGCAGTTTTACCCCGACGCAACCTCGCCGGGCAAATCGTGCCGGGAGATCTTCCACCCCGACACCACGAGCCTCCCCGACGATTGCCCCGTGGAATGCGCCCTCAAGGGGAAGCGGGTGGAGACCTCCCTCGTTTCCGTGCGGGAAGGGCACCGGCCCCGCTATCTCGACATCACGGCGAGCCCCATCAAGGATGCGCTGGGGGAAAAGAACCGGGCGCTCGTCTTCTTCCGGGACATCTCGGAAAAGCGCCTCCAGGAGATGCACCTCATCCAGACCGAAAAAATGTCGAGCATCGGTGTCCTGGCCACCGGCATCGCCCACGAGATCAATAACCCCCTCACCTCGGTGGCAGGCTACGCCGAGGCGCTCCTGCGCCGCTTCCGCGACGAGCCGGA
The DNA here is from genome assembly GCA_036518575.1 of Geobacteraceae bacterium. Taxonomy (GTDB): domain Bacteria; phylum Desulfobacterota; class Desulfuromonadia; order Geobacterales; family Geobacteraceae; genus DATDMX01. Next base: position 6,723 of record DATDMX010000322.1, read on the forward strand.
AATGACGAGGGACGTACGCCTCGATGTCTTTCCCCACTACCTCGAAGTGATCGTCCGGGAGTCGTACCGTTGCAAGGGTATTATCGATCACCTCCTGAGCTTCGGCAGGAAATCGGACGGCTCGGCCATCGAAGTGGACATGAACGGGATCGTCCTGGAAATCATCGAACTGCTGCGGCATCAACCGTCCTACCGGCAGATCGAAGTCGTCACCGATCTCAAAGCCAATTTGCCCGTTGTCCTCGGTGATCCCTCAGGGCTTCGCCAGGTGTGCATGAACCTCCTCGTAAACGCCCACCAGGCCATCACGGGCAACGGCATGGTGAAGGTCACGACGGACATCACGAGTGACGCGACGGTCGCCATCATGATCCGCGATACCGGCTGCGGCATAGGCCAGGATACGATCGACCGGATCTGGGACCCCTTCTTTACCACCAAGGAAGTGGGCAAGGGGGTGGGGCTTGGCCTGGCGCTCACCTACAACATTGTCAAGCGTCACGGGGGCGACATCAAGGTGGAAAGCCGGATCGGCGAGGGAACGGTGTTCACGGTGCTGCTGCCGGTGTGGCGGGAGTAGGACGGGGACGCACAGCGTTGTCGGGTTTGGAATGAAGAAAGGCCGCCCGAGCCAGTTGCAACCGGCTCGGGCGGCCTTTTAGTTGTGGGAAGGGGCGAGGCACTCGTCGTGACCCAGAAAACCCCTCGAGCACCTCCAGAAACGCCCGCCCGGAGCGACCAAGCTTGTGTTTCCC